>JBOFFD010000100.1:0-1576 GCA_051648425.1 Planctomycetia bacterium | reverse complement strand
AGCGTGTAGTGACAGTAAGACAAAACCACGTCGAGCGTCGTCCGCTCCAACAGCGTCTCGAAGACCTTCAGCGGCAGACCGGAAACCCCCAGTTGCCGGGCCTTCCCCTGGTCGACCACCTGCCGCAGCGCCGGCAGCGTTTCCTCGGCGATTTGGTCGAGCGAGCCGAACTCGACGTCATGGACGATGAGTACGTCGACGTACTCGAGCCGCAGCCGGGCCAGGCTTTCATCGACGCTGGCGACGACGCGCTTCGCCGAGAAGTCGAACGAATCGACGTCGTAGCGGCCCACCTTCGTCGACACCACGAAGCGGTCGCGCGGCACGCCCAAGAGCGCCGCGCCTAAGACCGATTCCGACCGCGTCTTCCCGTAGTAAGGGGCGGTGTCGATGAAATTGATTCCAACGTCGAGCGCATGCCGAACGGCCCGTCGGCACTCGGCCTCGTCGACCGCCTGATACACGCCCCCAAGCGGCGCCCCGCCGAATCCTAAGACCGAAACGTTCACACCGGCGGCGCCCAGCGGTCGATACAGCATGTTTCGGGCCTCGCGGTCTCATTGTAGTGCGGGCGTCCCGCCTGCACTTGTGGTGTGGGCGTCCCGCCCGCACTTGTGGTGTGGGCGTCCCGCCCGCACTTGTGGTGTGGGCGTCCCGCCTGCACGAACTGGTCCGCCGCCGGTGCGACGAAGGTTCGCGCCGGCTGGACGCCCGCACGACGAACTGGGGCCTGTTCCCCGCCTACTTTCAGCGGCACGCGCCGCCACCGAGCGTCCTATTGATTTTCGTTGCCGGGGTGGTTTACTTCCGCGAGGGAAGGTGCTTCCGGTAGTAGGCGACGAGTCCTTTTCCGCGTGTTTTCGAGGCGGCGATTGCGTCGTGGCGTGTGCCTCGCGCCGGTACGAACCCTGGTAGCACCGGCGGTTCGCCGGTTCGTGAAGGCGGGACGCCGGCGCCGCAAACTTGGACCGTCGCCGGAGGTGCGGGTCATGCCGGAACTGCCCGAGGTCGAAACCGTGACCCGCGGGTTGCGGCCGTTGCTTGAAGGGCGCGGCTTGGCCGAGGTCGTCCACGCCTCGCCGCTCATGGTCGACGACCCCGACCGCTGGCGGGCGGCGCTTCCCGGCCGGCGGATCCTGCGGCTCGATCGGCAGGGGAAATGGATGTTCCACCGCCTCGACGGCGACGAAACGCTGGTCGTCCACCTGGGGATGTCGGGTCGGCTCGCCGTCGCGGCGACGTCGACCCCGGTCGCGCCGCACACACACCTGCGCCTTCGGCTGGCCGACGCCGACAACGACGCCGAACCGCACGAACTGCGGTTCAGCGACCCCCGCCGGTTCGGCGAACTGCTGCTGGTCGACGCCGCCGGCTTCACTGAGCGCTTCGGACCGGATCGACTGGGGCCGGACGCCGTCGGCGTTCCTAAGAAGCAGTTCGCGGAACGCCTGCGCGCGACCGATCGGCGGATCAAAGGGGTGCTGCTCGATCAACGGGTGTTGGCGGGGGTGGGGAACATCTACGCCGACGAAGCGTGTCACGCCGCCGGCGTGGTGCCGCGGCGGAAGGCCGCCGA
>JBOFFD010000099.1:0-3842 GCA_051648425.1 Planctomycetia bacterium | reverse complement strand
CAGCCGTTCCAGTATTACAACTACACCATCTTCGTCGCCGAAGTCGCCAGCACCTTCAACGAACAACTGCTGTCGAAGCACCTCATGAAGCGGGCCGGCAGCGACCGCGAACGGGCCTACTACGTCAACCGCGAAATCGACGCCATCCGCGGCACGATCTTCCGTCAGACGATGTTCGCCGAGTTCGAGAAGATCGTCCACGCGATGGCCGAGAAGGGCGAACCGTTGACGCTCGACAGCTTCAAGGCGGTCTACCGTTCGCTGCTGGAGGCGTATTTCGGGCCGAATTTCACGCTCGACGACGAACTGGCGTTGGAATGTCTGCGGATTCCGCACTTCTACCGCGGCTTCTACGTGTACAAATACGCCACCGGCCTGTCGGCCGCGATCGCGCTGGCGGAGCGCGTCACCGCCGGCGGCAAGCAGGAACTGGAAGACTACCTCGGCTTCCTGAAGGGCGGTTGTTCGAAATTCCCGCTCGACCTGCTGCGCGGAGCCGGCGTCGACATGGAAAGCAAGGAACCGGTCGACGCCGCCCTGCGCCGCTTCGGCGCGCTGGTCGACGAACTCGAACGGCTGCTGGCGGTCTAAGACCGACTCGGAGTCTGGTGTGCCTTTGGAAGTAGGCGAAGCGTTGTTGATCGCGCGTTTTCGCGGCGGCGGTCGCGTTGTGATGCGGGCGTCCCGCCTGCATCAACCGGCGAGCCGCCGGCGATCAGAGGGTTCGTGCAGGCGAGACGCCCGCACCACAATAAGATCTCAGGTCCGGCGCGGGCCGTTCTTACTCTTTGAGACGATCGGAGCAACTCGGACGTGAAGCTGCCGCTTCGGGAAATTCTGATCGGCTCCGCCCTGCTGTGGACGGCCGCCCCGGCGGCCGCCGCCGCGATCGTCGGCGGCCTGCTGCTGTGGCTCGACCACAACCAGCGCCGCATTGAATCCGCCGTCCAACGGCAGACCGACGCCGAGCGCGTCGTTTCCGGGATCGTGGGCTTGGTCGCCGGCCGTCCGGTCGCGAAGCCGGGCGAGGTCGATCCCACGCACGACGCACTGCAACTGGTCGTCGACGGCGCGTCGTCCGACGGCGTGAAGCTGGCCGTCTTCGGGCCGAAAACGGACGAACCGCGCCGCACGCTGGCCCGCACCACGACGCCGACCGACTGGAGCGCCGAGCCGGATTTCCGCTCGCGCGTCGATCAACTCGCCGAGCAGGCGCGGAATCAGCGGACCGGCGTCGCGATCGGCGACTACCGTCCCCGCCCGGCCGACGACGCCTCCTCCTTGCAAGCGGTGGTCGTCGTCCGCACCGCCGAGCCGTCGGGATTGACCGCCGCCGCCTTGGTGGAGCCGCCCGGTGAAGGCTGGAACGACGCCGTCCTGGTCGAAGAAACCCACACATTGGCGGTCGTTCTGGGCGTCGGGTTGGCACTGGGGTCGGCCGCCGCCGTCTTGCACGCCGTGCTGCTGTCAATGGGATGGCGCCGCGCCTTGGATCGGTTGCGCGCCGCCCTGCTCGAAGCCGCCGACGGACGCAACAACGCGACGGCCGGGCTTGTCGAATCGGCCGCGGCGCTCGACGCCGCCGCCGCCAAGACGCGCTGCCGGGACTTCCACGACCTGCTGGCCGCCGGCGCCGAGGGTCTGCGGGCGGTCGGTTCGGGGTCGCTCCAGCGGTCCGCCGCCGCCGCTCAAGTCGCCGACGCCGTCGCGCAACTGGTGGAAGCGTGCGACGAACACCGCCGCCGGCTCGACGACTGGTCGGCCAAGGGCGGCGCGCTGGGGAACATGGCCCGGCAGGTCGCAGCCGCCGGCGCCGGCCTGCAACGCAATCTCGGCGATGCCTCCGGCTCCGTCGGCGCGGCGGTCGAAGAAATCCGCGGCGGCCAAAACAACCTCACCGCGATGCAAGCCGCCCTCGGCGTCTTGACCGACGCCAGCCGGTCGATCAGCGCGAAGCTGTCGGTCATCCGCGAGAAGGCCGACGACATCAACCTCGTCGTCACCACCATCAACAAGGTCGCGGATCAAACGAACCTGCTGTCGGTCAACGCGGCGATCGAAGCGGAGAAGGCGGGCGACGTCGGTCTGGGGTTCGCGGTGGTCGCGCAGGAAATCCGCCGCTTGGCCGACCAGACCGAAACCGCCACGTTTGAAATCGAGCAGATCGTGCGCGACATGAACGCCGCGGTCGCCGACGGCGTCGAGCAGGTGGATCGTTTCTCGGAGAGCATGCAGCAGGGCATGACGGAAGTCGGCGGCTTGGCCGTGCAGGCCGGCGGCGTCATGGATACCGTGGCGTCGCTTTGCCCCCGGTTCGACGCCGTCCGCAACGGCATGAGCGTGCAGAACACCGAATCACAGCGGGTGCAGGAAGGCGCTTACCGATTGGCCGACGAAGCCCGTCAAGCCGCCGGCACGGCGCAGCGGCTGCAAGGCGCGATCGACGGCGTCCAAAAAGCCCTCGCCCGGCTGAGAAACCAACCGCCGTCGATCGCCGGGTGAGGCCGATTCAGCGTCGGCCGTCGGCGATCGTCCGCGGCGTCAAATCGACGACGTTGACCACCGGCGTCTTTGAATCGGCGTCGGCGTCGATCGCCCCCGTCACCCCCACCGGCGAGCCGACGAACGGCGTCAAATCCATCCCCGCCGGGGTCGCCAGGTAATGCGTCTGCCGGCCCGCCGCGTCTTCCAGCGCGTAGGTCGGCCCGTCGCCTAGTTGCACCGGCGCCCGCACCAGCAACCCTTCCGCCGTGAACTTGGGAGTGACTCGCTCCAACCGCTGCTCCAACCGCTTCTGCAATTCCTCAAGGTCGCGGTCTTTGTCCAGCGCGACCGACCGCTGTCGGGCCATGTCGACGAATTTCTGCCGCAGCGAATCGGTCCGTTTCAATTCCTCCGACAACTTCGCCACAAGTTCTTTTTGCTGCGGCGTCGCGGCCTGTTTCGATAGTTCGTCCAACTTGGCCCGCAGTCCCGGCACATCCCATTGCGACGGTTCCAGTTGCAGCGATCGGCGGACCGATTCGTTCAAGGCCGTCAACCGTTGATCGACGGTCCCGATCACGGGCGGGCCAGCCGGCGGCGCCGCCATGTTGGGACGATCGACGACGGGAACCGGAGCCTTGCCGGCGGCGACGGTCGGCCCGGCGGGAACCGTCGCGCCCGGTCGCGCGACGGCCGAAGCGACGACCGCCCCCAGGCTGCGCCGCACCGGAACAGCGGGCGGAATCGCGCGACGACCGACGACGAAGCGCGGCGTGGGCAAGGCGGAAGCGGGCGCCGTCGGAACGGTCGGCCGCGCGGCGACACCCACGGCGGGAGAGGCGGCGGTCGGCGCGAAGGCGGGGCGGGTGACGGCCGGCGGGTCGGCGGCGGCGACCAGCGGGGCCGACGGCGGCAGGGCTTCCAGGAGCGAGCCACCCGGTTCCACGGTCGCAGCCGCGACGTACCGCACCTCTTCGGGCAGCGGTACGACCTTGTACCACGCCGTCTCGCTGCTTTCCGGCGGCGGCGACACCTTGTCCAAGATTTGCAGCCTGGTTCCCTTGGCGAGCGTGAGTTGATATTGGTCGCGCGCGTCGTCGCTAAGGACGCTGCCGATGAAGGCGCGGGCGCCGTCGCCGACGACCAACGCCGTTCCGTCGTCCTGCTCCTTCACGGCCGACGCCGCGACCCAGTCGAAACTGCCGGCCGGGGGAACGACTTCCAACCAGGAACCGACGCGCCGACCGGTCAATTCCACCGTCGCGCCGAGGCTGAGCAGGGCGACCGGGTAAAAGTCGGTCCCCGGACCGCTGTAGACGTAGCCGTCGACGATCTGAATTCGGGCGGTCGTCGCCTGT
>JBOFFD010000098.1:0-1538 GCA_051648425.1 Planctomycetia bacterium | reverse complement strand
GGCGGACGAACGCGGCGTCGTCGCAGACGGCCGACGGCTGAACGCCCTGCTCGCGGAATTTGGCGGCGGCGAACTTGTCGACGACGTGATTCGGGTCGAACCCCGTCAGATCCACGTTCGCAGCGCCGCCGTCGCGCGGAACGACCACCAGCGAAATGGCCGCCTGTCCCTCGAACCGGACTAAGACCGGCGCCTGACCCGAAGCGACGGCGTGCATCTCGCCGCCGAAGTCGACGCGGGCGATGCTTTGATCCATCGCGATGTATTTGGCCTGCGCGGTCACGTCGCGCGAGACGCCGTCGCTGTATTTCGCGACGACCTGCAACTGTTGGCGAAAATCTTTCGCGCCGAGTCGGCGGGCGGGCGTCACCTCCAGCGACGAAACGATCGGCGCGTCGGCGGCGCTGCGGGGGGCGCCGGCGGCGATCCACCGTCGAATGATTTCATGCTCGATCGAGCCGGGGGCGATCCGGCGGTCGCCGCCGTGGTCGACGACCGCGGTCGGTTTGGTCAGAAACAAACTTTGTTCGGGATTGAGAACGCTGACGCGCCGCCCGGCGTTGTAACGGACGATGGCGTTGTAGTCTTCGTTGGGATCGTAGCCGAAGACGGAAAGTTTGAAAAAGCCTTTGCCGTACTGACTCGCGTGGCAGGCGGCGGCGTTGCAACCGGCCTTACTCAGAATCGGCATGACCTGTTCGGTGAAACCGATCTTAGGATCGGCGACGACCCCTTCCACGACGACGGCGGCGGTCTTGGTCGCGCCGCCGACGGCGACGTGGACGACGGTCGCGCCGTTGGCGAGGGCGGTAAGCCGGCCGTGGGAGTCGATCTTGGCCACCTGCGGGTTTTCGACGCGGTAAGCCGCCCGGCGGGTGAAGTCGATTGAGGCGTCGGTGACAACGCCGGCGGCGTCGCATTCTCGGACCAACACCTGGGCGCGGGCGAAGTTGCCAAGTAACTTCACCGCCGCGGGATGGACGGCGACGAACGCCGGCGCCGACGGCGCGGGGGCGGCCGCCGCTTGGAAGTTGCACGCGGCAAGAATGGCGAACGCCGATAGACAGTGGTTAGGCGGCATGTTGCGGCAGCTCCATCGGATGGCGGGCGGGGGGTCGTGTCGAAGCATCGGCGGGTTGGAACATCAGCAAGTATAGCAGCGCGGCGGGCGGGTCGACAATGCCAGTCGAAGGAAGGCGCGGCGCGAGGGCCGGCCGCAGGCGCGGCCGGCCGAAGAGTCGCACCGATGGTCAGTCGCCGCCGGTGGGTTGGGGGCGGGCGAACAGCCGGTTCTTGACGGACTGGAACCACGCTTCGTCGGGCACGGCGTAGGGGCGGAATTTCTCGAGGATGCCCTGTTCCTCGCTGGAGAACAGGGCGCGGTTCTTACCGAGTTTGCTGGCGATGGCGACGTCGATGAGGTTGCTCGAGTCGGTGGCGCTCATTTGGTAGAGGACGCGAAGCTCGAACTCGCGGAGGGCCGACCGCTCGAAGGTGCGCGAGAGGTTGTTCCAGGAGTCGCACCAGACGACGGCGTG
>JBOFFD010000097.1:0-4478 GCA_051648425.1 Planctomycetia bacterium | reverse complement strand
ATTTTGGACGTCGGCGTCGGCGACTCGGCCAACCTCGCCGTCGTCGGTTTGGAGCAGGTCGACGCGCTGGCCGCCCCGCGCCGACCCACCCTGTTCCGCGCCCGCGTCGCGAATTTCTCGACCACCGCGCGCGCCGGCGTGCCGCTGGAAATCCGCGTCGACGGCCAAGTGGAGGCGACCGAGACCGTCGAAATCCCGCCCGGCGAGGAACGAACGGTCTCATTGAACGCGCAGTTCACGGAAGCGGGCGACCGCGTCGTCGAAGTGCGTCTGCCCGGCGACTCGCTGCGCCTCGACGACCAGCGCCGGCTCGTCGCCCGCGTCCGCGAATCGCTCGACGTCCTGCTCGTTGACGGCGAACCGTCGGGTGAACCGTTCCGCTCGGAGGTCGACTACCTGGCGGTCGCTCTGGCGCCGGCCGACGACCGCCTGGCGCCGTCGCTGGTGCGGGTGGAACGCAAAAGCGAATCCGACCTGCCCGAAACCCGCCTCGACGACTTCGACCTGGTCGTCTTAGCGAACGTCGGCCAGTTGACGCCGAGTGAAGCCGGCGCCCTGAAGTCTTACCTGCAACGCGGCGGCGGCCTGTTGTTCTTCTTAGGCGGTCAGGTGAACATCGCCGTCTTCAACGAAGTGATGCACGTCGACGGCAAAGGGATCTTTCCACTTCGGCTGCTCGATTTCGTCGGACCGGCCGAGCGCTCGGCCGATGAAAAAGGCTTCTCGTTCAACCCGCTGGACTACGCCCACCCGATCGTCCAGCCGTTCGCCGATCAACCGCAGACCGGCCTTTTGACGACCCGCATCTTTCGCTACGTGAAGACCGCCCCCCTCTCTTCCGAAAGCAAGGCGCGGGTGGCGATGGCCTACGAGAACGGCGACGCCGCCATCGTGATGGGGCCGGTGGAACGCGGCGTGGTGGGCGTCGTCACGACGTCCGCCGACCTAGACTGGAACAACTGGGCGGTGTCGCCCAGCTACCTGCCGTTGGTGCAGGAACTCGTGCAGCAATTGGCGGCCGGCCGGGGGCGCGGCGAAGAGGTGAAGACGGGCGAGCCGATCGTACTGACGGCCCGACACCAGGGCTTTGAGATCGCGGCGGTAGTGAAAAGCCCCGGCGCCGACGCCGCCGAGCAGACCGTAACGTTCGAGGACGTCGACGGCGTTCCGACCCTGCGCTACCCGGCGACCGACCGCGTCGGCGTCTACGAAATCCGCATCGGCCCTCCCGCCGAAGAGATTCGACAGGCGGCGGTCAACCCTTGGCCCAGCGAAAGCGACCTCGCGCGGATGACCGCCGACGACCTCCGCGAAGCGTTCCCCGGTTGGGATTTCGCGATCCTCGACCGATGGCAAAACTCTTACTCGGCGACCGCCACCACGGCCGCCGGCGCCGGAGAAATCCACCGACTCCTGCTGTACGCCGTGTTGGCGCTGCTGTTCTTAGAGACGCTGTTGGCCTGGAAGTTCGGGCATCACGCCCCGGCGGCGGCCTGAAGCGACGCCCACTCGGCGTCACCGAAGACGACGATCGTTCGTGGAAAAAGGCGAAGGTCCGACATGGTTCAGTTGCGCCGCATCTTTGAATACTGGCTGGGGATCGAACCAGTCGCCGCCGGGGAGGACACGCAGTGGCACCTGCGGTCGAACCTCGGCTGGCCCGACTGGCTGTTGATGCTGTTCGTCGCGGCGGCCGTCGGCTTCGTTTTGTGGATTTACGCCCGCGAAGGGGGTGCTTCGCGGCTCGCCAAGGGGTTTCTCGCCGTCTTACGCCTCGCGGCCGTACTCATGGTTCTTGGGATGCTCAGCGGTCTGGAAATCTCCATCGACCGCACCGGGCTGCCGTTCCTGGTCTTCATGGTCGACGACTCGGAAAGCATGCGGATTAGCGACCGCCCTACAGCAGCCGGTTCACCGCCCCCCGCCGCCAAGTCCGAACCAGCCACGAAGGCCGATCCGGCGACGCCGGCTCCGTCGTCACCCCCGGTCGAGCCGAGCGCTGAAGGAAAAACCCGGCTGGAAGCGGTATCGGCTTGGTTCGCCGCCGACGGTTCCCAGAAGTTCGCCAAGCTGACCGAACAACACAAGCTGCAACTGTATTCCCACTCGGCGACGCCCCAACTCGTCGGCGCCTACATCGAGAAAGCCGACGCCGTCAAGCTGGCGGCCGACGTCGCGGCGCTGCAGCCCGTCGGTTCCGAGAGCCGCATCGGCTCGAACCTGCGCATCGTCCTCAACAACCTGCGCGGCACCCCGCCCTCGGCCATCGTGTTGGTCACCGACGGCGTCGTCACCCAGGGCGAACCGCTGTCGCAAGCCGCGCAGTACGCCGCCCGAAAAAACATCCCGATCTTCACCCTCGGCGTCGGCGACCCCGATCAGCGCCGCGACCTGCAACTGTCCGACCTCCTGGTGGACGACGTCGTCTTCGTCGACGACCAAGTGTCGTTCGAGGCGAAACTCAGCGGCAAAGGGTTCGACGGCCAGTCGATCGGCGTCGCGCTGAAACAGAAAGGCGTCGACGCCCCGCTGGCGTTGGAAAACTTCGTCGTGGCGGCGAACGGCGCGCCGACGAATGTGCGCCTTATCCACCGTCCGACCGAACCCGGCACGTTCACCTACACGCTGGAAGCGCCGGTGCAGCCGCGCGAAGTCGTGGTCGACAACAATCGGATCGAGCGCGTCGTGCAGGTGGTGAAGGAAAAGGTGCGGGTGTTGTACGTCGAAGCCCGGCCGCGTTACGAATTCCGCTATCTGAAAAACCTGCTCGAACGCGAAGCGACGGTGGAACTGCACGTCTTGCTGCTCGATTCAGACCCGGAATTCATTCAAGAAGACAGATCAGCCGTCGGCTTCTTTCCGACGACGAAGACCGATCTCTTCACCTACGACGTCTTGATACTTGGCGACGTCGCGCCGTCGTTCTTCACCCAGGCGCAGCAAGAGAACATCCGCGAGTTCGTCCGCGTGAAAGGCGGCGGCTTCCTGGTGATCGCGGGCGGCGGCTTCGCGCCGCGGTCTTACCGCGACTCGACGCTCGAGGAACTGCTGCCGGTGGAGATCGGCCCGGCCGCCCGCGCCGCCGAATCGGTGGTCAACAAGCCGTTTCAGCCCCGCCTGACGGTCGACGGCCGCGCCAGCCCGATCTTTCGCTTTTCGCCCGACGACGCCGCCAACGAGTCGATCTGGGCCGACCTGCCGCCGATGTTCTGGTACGCCAAAACGTCGAAGGCGAAGCCCGGCGCGCAAGTGTTGGCCGAACACCCGGAAACCGCCGCCGACGGTCAACCCACGCCGCTCGTCGCGACTCAGTTCTACGGCGCCGGCCGCACGTACTTTCAGGCGTTCGACGGCTCGTGGCGGTGGCGCAAGCGCGTCGGCGACGTCTATCACGCCCGCTACTGGATTCAGACGGTGCGCTATCTCAGTCGGGCGAAACTGCTGGGTAAGAACCGCGCGGTCGAAGTCACCACCGACCGCCGCAGATACCGCCGCGGCGACCCGGTGCAACTGCGCGTTCGTTTCTTAGACGAGTCGGTGGCGCCGGTCGACGACGACGGCGCGACGCTCAGCATCGAACGCGAAGGCCGCGCCGCTCAGACCGTCGCCTTACGCCGTCTGGCCGACCACCGCGGCGTCTTTGAAACGGTGTTCGGCCAGACCGAAGACGGCTCGTACCGCGTCCGCCTGCAAAACCCCGTCTTGGAGAACGGGCCGTCCGTCGAATTCCAAGTGACGCCCCCCCCCGGCGAACTCGACCGCGTACAAATGAATGAAGCGGACCTCAAACAGGCCGCCGACGTTTCCAAGGGCGCCTATCGTCCATTGGAGAGGGCCGACGAACTGTTTTCGCTGCTGCCGGCGGGCCGAAAGGTGGTCCTGCAGACCGACGCCCCGGTTTCCCTGTGGAACACCTGGCCGGTTTTGTGGCTGTTCGCGGCTCTCTTGGTGGTCGAATGGGTTGTACGCAAGCGGCTGCGAATGGTATGATGCGAGATTAGGGAGCGGCTCGGTCGCCGTCGCTTCCCATCAGAACGACTTCTACTGAATCCCGTCGCCGACGGTCGCCGACGAATAGCGAGGACGCCGCCCGCGCGTCGAACGAGTACGCAATCATCGAGGGTGCCGGCATGGATACGACGCTTCGGCAAAGACTCGACGAAACCCGCCGCCGGCTGCGGCGGGTGGTGGTAGTCCACGGTGCGGCGCTTACCGCCGCGGTGGCGGCGGCCGTCGTGGTCGCCGCCGGCATGGCCGACTGGATCTTCCACGTCTCGCCGGGCATGCGCGTCGTCTTCCTCGCCGGCCTTTTCCTTTCCAGCGGTTGGCTCGCGTGGCGCTGGCTCGCCCGCCCGCTCGCCGAGCCGATCCGCGACCTCGACCTCGCGCTGCGGCTGGAACGCCTTCGCCCCGAACTCGGCGAACGACTGTCCTCCACCGTCGACTTCCTGCGGCACCGCGCCGACGACCAACTCGTT
>JBOFFD010000096.1:0-1503 GCA_051648425.1 Planctomycetia bacterium | reverse complement strand
TTGTGGTGCGGGCGTCCCGCCCAATGGTGCTTGCTTTACATTTTCGATGGGCCGCTTCGGTTCGGCATGGCCTTTGCGCCTTTGGCGGAGATTTCCTCCAGGAGTCTTCGCATGGCGCACTTGGAACCGGATTCCCGTGGAACCGCCGAACTTTCTTCGGCTCTTGCGTTGTTTCACCGGCTTCTCGACCCCCAGCTGCTGCAACGATGGCAGCCCACCCGCCACAACGCCGTCTACACCACCGCCGTCGTCGTCTGGCTGCTCGTCTACCAGCGGCTCCACCCGACGGGATCGCTGCAAGACGCCGTCGGCCGATTCCTCGGCGACGCCGGCGCCGTCTCCACCAACAAGCGCGTCCGCGAAGGCCGGCTCTCGGCCAACACCGCCGCCTACAGCCAGGCCCGGTCGAGGCTGCATCTGGCCGTCGCGGAGAAGTCGGCCGACCAAGTCTTCGCCACGCTGGCGGACCGGTCGACCCGCCCCGCCGACCGCCGCACCTTCGTGCTCGACGGCACCACGCTGGCCCTGGCGCCGCGCGACGTGCTGCGGCGCCGTTGGCCGCCGGCTTCGAACCAGCACGGCGAGGGCGTCTGGCCGATCGGCCACCTCGTTCTGGCCTGCGAACTCGAGACCGGTCTGATGCTCCGGCCCGAGGTCGGCGCGATGTACGGCGACGCCGCCGACGGCGAGGTCGCGTTGGCGTTGCGGCTCTTGCCGCGGCTTCCGCCGCGGTCGCTCCTCATGGCCGACCGCAACTTCGGCGTCTTCGGCTTCGTCTATTCCGCCGCCCGGGCCGGGCATGACGTCGTCACCCGGCTCACCGCCGTCCGCTTCCAAAGCTTGCGGAAGAAGGCCGGACCGCTCGGCCCGGGCCGCTGGAAACTCGCCTGGACGCCGACGCGCGACGACCGCCGCACCCATCCCGACCTGCCCGCCGACGCGGCCGTCCCGGCCTTCCTCGTGGAGTTCGCCGGCCGCGACGGCAAACCGATCTGGGTGGCGAGCACCCTCGACCTGACGCCGGCCGAGGCCGCCGAGCGGTACCTGCGGCGTTGGGAGGTCGAAACCGACCTCCGCTCGTGGAAGCAGACGCTCGGCTGCGACGAGCTGCGCGGCCGGTCGGTGGAGATGGTGTTGAAGGAAGTGGCGATGGGCGCGCTGGCGTACAACTTGGTGGTCGAAGTGCGACGGCTGGCGGCCGAAAAGGCGGGGATTCCGCCGAAGCGGCTCAGCTTCGCGGGCGTCTGGTCGCTGGTGACGGTCGTCTTGTTCTCGCCACAAAGCCGAACCGCGGAAGAGTGGCGAAAGGAGTTCGACCAAGTGCTGCGCTGGTCGGCGCAGCGAAAACTGCCGAACCGCCCCGGCCGCAGCTACCCGCGGCAGGTGCTCGCCCGCCGCCGAAAATTCCCCGAAAAGCCCCGAGAACCAAACTCGAACCCGTAAAGCAAGCACCATTGGGCGAGACGCCCGCACCACAAGCGTCAGGAACCGGCGGACTGCACC
>JBOFFD010000095.1:0-3720 GCA_051648425.1 Planctomycetia bacterium | reverse complement strand
GGCATTGGAGCAAGGCCCGCCACGGCGATTTCAACGCCACCGACGTCTTGGCCGACGCTTTCGACCGCTGGCTTTTCCAGGGTCGGCTGTTGGCGGAACTGCCGACGGCCCCGCGCTTCGTCATCACCGCCACCAACCTACGCACCGGCGGCTTGTGGGAATTTCGGCCCGAACTGGTGGGCGAACGGCAGTTGGGGTACGTCTCCGAGCACAACGTCCGACTGGCGGAAGCGGTGGCGGCCTCGACGGCGTCGCCGTTGGTCGGCTCGCCGCTGGTGTTGCGGTTCACGGCCGAGCAGTACGCCGGCGGTGAAGTCGGACCGACGACTGACGCGCTGCGCGAACAGGCGTCGCTGGCGGAGGCGTCGCTGGCCGACGGCCTGGCGGTTGAATCGGTGTGGCGCGACCATCGGCTGCTGCTGGTGGTCGACGCTGGTTCGTTGACGCCCGCCATGCCGAACTACGTCGACAACCCCGTTCGGCGGCTGGGCCGGGCGCTGGCGGTCGGGCATCAGCAAGCCAACGAACACCGCAAACGCTGGCTGGTGCAGGGGTATCTCACCGGCGCGCTGAAGGGGGCGTACCTGGGGCTGTCGACGTACCACGGCAACTACGGACTGCCGGGCAGCATCGGCTACCCTCGCGACGTGGTGGCGCAGTTGCGGCAGACGCCGGTGCATTTCGACGGCCTGACCATCGAACAGATCATGGCGCTGGCCAATCACGGTTACACCATCGCCGACGCCGGCCTGCGCCGGATGGCCGGCCCCGCCTTCGCGCCGCCGACCCCGTTCGAGCTGCCCTACCCCGAGTTCGTCGAACACGGCCAAGTCTTGCGGGCGATCGAACCCCCCGCCGCCTGGAAAGCCCGCCGCCACCACGAAGAAGCGTCGTCCGCCGCCTGACGCCGTTCGACGCCCACGCCGCCGCGAACATTGCCGAACGCCTTCGGTTCACGACAATGCCGACATTCGATGCGGCGACGGTTTAGGGTTGGAAGGAGCGGGGCGATGGCGGACCTGACGGTTCCCGACGCTGTGAAACACCTCGTCGATGCGGAAGTCGTCCGAGGTGGTTTTTCCAACGCGGGCGACCTGCTCCGTCATGTTCTGAATGTTCGGCGCGACGATCTTCGATCGGAAATCGCCGCCCGTCTGCGCGATTTGTTCCATCTCACGAAACCTGAGCATTCAGATCGCTTTCGCGGAAGACTGAGTCAGGCCTTTCCTGAATTGACCTTCCCAACCGGCGGGATGGAGTTTCAATTGGCGGAGACGTCGAACGAACGGTCGCACCTGCTTTGGGAGCAGGTCGACACGTTGGCGTGCATTCAGCGATCGATCAAGGAAAGCGAAGAAGGCCTGAGCCTGTCCTTCGACGACGCCGCGATGTGTGGGTCGGCTACCGTCGTGCGGGCGGATTGAGTTCTTAGCCATAAAAAGGCGCGACGACGGCCGGCTCGCCGTCGGCCCGAAGTTCGCCGCGGTTTTCGCCGTACGATAGTCGCGCCCTTACAGGGCTTCATGGTTGAATTTCCTCTTAAACCCAGGGCGTCGCCCTGGGCTGTAAGAGGATCGCCCTTTCAGGGCTTCGGTCGAACCGCTTGCACGGAAACCGCGAAGGGAGGTTTCGCAGCCGCCGCCGGTTCGCAGCGTCTTAGTTTTTCGGCGTCAGTCTTAAAGTGTGGCGGCAGGGGCCGGGGACGAAGGACGTTGGTTCGCCGGTTTGCCAGGCGCGGTGGGTGGAGCGGTAGTAGGGCGAGAGCGGGTGGCCGCTTTGGCCGGCAGGCATGTGGAAGACGCCGGCGGCTTCACGGCCGGGGCCGACCACCATCCGCTGCGAGGCGCCGAAGTCAGGTCCCTGAATCCGCGGTAGGTCCGACCAGCCGCCCGGCAGCGGCGCCGTCGGCATGTCGAGCCACGAGGCCAAGAACGGCGACGCCCGCCCGATCGGGTGCCGAACCCGCGACACGTTCAGTTCGCCCCACGTCGCCTCGGCCAGCGGCCGGCCGTTCGGCGTCATTTCGGCTAACACGTCGTTAAGCATCGTATCCTCGAAGTCGTTCCAGTCGGCGTAGTCGGCCCGCAGCAGGTGTGGCGGGCGTTCGTCTAGAAGCCGCCAGGTCGGTTCTTCCTGCGCGGGCAAATACCTAACAGCAAATCGCGGATCGGCGGCGAGGCAGGGAGCGGTCAGCCAACCCATGACCTGCTGCACCGCCTTCTGCCGAAACGACCAGACCAGCCGGTAGCCGACGGCGGCGACGCCGGCCCGGCCGTCCCAGTTTTTCAACTGTTCGACGGCTTGAAGCCGACGGTCCGCGAAATCTTTCTTGCCGGGACGGGCGAGGATCGACTCGACCTTGGCGCGCCAGCGGTCCAGGAACGCGGCACGGTCGTCGAGTTGGATGGAAAGGAGGTCGTTCTCCGTGACTTTTTCCAACGCCGCCAATCGGTCGCCGATGCGGCGGGCGCGGGCGCCGCGGTCGTAGCCGCCGCCCTGGCCGATTTTTTCGAGGTCAGGGCCGTCGACGAGCCGATTGTTGGCCGTCCAGAGGCGGCCGGCCGGCGGATCGACGATCCGCGGCGCCTCGGCCGGCGTCCAGTAGCCGTCCCAGCGCCGCGAGCCGTCGGCCCACGAACTTGGTCGCCGGCCGTCGTGGCCCACGCGCTTCGGCAGTCGGCCTAAGATCGTCCAGCCGATGCGGCCGTCGACCGTGCCGACGACGAAATTCTGGTGCGGCTTGCCGCAGCGATTGACCCAGTCGAGGGCGTCTTCCAAGGGGTGGTCGGCGTCGATCTTGAGCGGCAGTTGCATGAGGCCGATGTTGACCGCCTCGGCGTCGTGCGCCGTCCAACGCAGCGCCCGACGGCGGCCGAGGTGGTCGACGTCGACCACCGGCCCCCAAACCGTCGATTCGATCGTCATCGAATGCGGGGCGCCGCCCCGGACCAGGATCTTCTCGACCGTCGTTTCCAGCGTCCGCTCGCCGTCGGGCGTTTGGTAGGCGGTCGGCCGATCGGGAAGCGGGGGCAGTTCGATCAAGTCAGACCAGTCGCCCTCCGAATTGGTGAGGCCCCAGGCCGCGAACGGCGTCGCGCCGACGACCACCGCCGGGCCGCCGGGCATGGTCGCCCCGGCCACCCGCGACGCGACGCCGTCGGCCGTTTCGTACTCCAGCGCCGCCCAGTACCAGGTGTTCGGGACCATCGTCTTCAGGTGCATGTCGCAGGCGACGAGCGCGGCGCCGGTGTCGGTGAATCGGCCGGCCACCGCCCAATTGTTGCTGCCGGTGGCGCGGTCGTCGAGCGGCGGCGGCAGTGGTTCGAGGCGCGGGGCGGCGCGCGGGCGACGCAGATCTACGACGTTCGGCCCGGGCAACGCCGGCGGCGAAGTCACGCCCCCGGCCAGCGGCGTCTCCCACGACGAGTAGGAACTGGTCACGAATTCCGCCAGTTCGAGCGGCAGCAAGTCGTACGCCAAGCCGACCGCGTTTTCCCGCCGGGGGCCGTCGTCTTCCAGCTCCAGACACATGCCCAGCACGATCAGGTAGCAGTCGTCGGCCGACCAAGGCTGCGGCGTCACGCCCAACAGCAGGTACTCTGGCGGCGGCCCACCGAGCGACGCCGCGCCCGCGGCCACCCCGGCCACGTAGTGGTCGAGCAGTTGCTTCTGTTCCGGCGTGGCGGCGGCCAGCGCGGTCTGGGCGCGCTTACGGAACTG
>JBOFFD010000094.1:0-2979 GCA_051648425.1 Planctomycetia bacterium | reverse complement strand
GCCGGGCCGAGCAGATGGTGAACGCCGAGACTTCGGGCTTCTTACTGCTGATTCCTTACTTGGAACAGCGCGAAGTTTTCGACGCCTACAACATGGAGCGCGCTTGGTTCGACATGGAGAACCAGACGGCGGTCGAACGGCACGTCAACGTGTTGTTCTGCCCGACCAACCGGCAGAACGGCTACCTTGAACTGACCGAGATCGCCGACCAATGGAGCTGCTGGCTGCCGCCGCGCGTGACGGGGCTGGACTACGCCTTCAGCAAGGGGGCGGGGGCGGGGTTGGTGGTCGACCCCGGCCAAGTGCCCGACACCGTCCGCGGCGTCTTCCAGGTCAACAGCCGCACCCGCGTCGGCGACATCCTCGACGGCACCGGATCGACCTTCGCGGTCGGCGAGGCGGCCGGCGGCGTCAACACATTCTTCATCCGTTCGACCAGTTCCCCGACGGCCGCCGCCATCGAAACCGCCACCGGCCGGCCGATCTACGTCGATCAATCGTGGGCGGCCGGCTCGATCACCAGCCACGCCTTCCCGTACTACGGCTCTGTCTTCGGCGCGACGGCGCAGGTCGGCCTGCCGCCGAACGTCCGGCCCGAACCGCTGCCCGCCCTCGGCGGCCTCGTCTCGCCCACCATCGACGGCGACGACGACGGCGCCAACAGCGGCGGCCAAGACTGGTGCAGCGGCTTCCGCAGCGTCCACCCCGGCGGCGCCTACTTCTTATTGTGCGACGGCGGCGTCCGCTTCATCGAATCAACCATCGACGAAGCCGTCTACCGCAACCTCTCCACCGCCGCCGGCGGGTTGTAACGACCACACAGCAGCTCCGCCCACCAATCCCAAAACAGTCGATGACGAAGCGGCGGTATTGGTTGCTGCCGCCGGTCGACGAAGCGGTCGCCGCCATCGAACGGCATGTTCAAGAGTGGCGGGATTGGTCGGACGTGATCGACGAATCGCTGCCGTCGCGTTGACACCGACCGTCGGCGGCTTGGAGGATGAAGGCGTGACGACGGTTTCCAGATTTTTCGCGGCAACGCTGCTCGCCCTGGTTGCGGCGGCGTGGGGTTCATCAACGGCGTCGGCCGGGATGTTCGTCCTGTCGATCGGCATCGAACCCGACGAAACGGCGTCCGGCAAGCGCGATTGGTACGCCAAAGACGCCGAATACGTCCGCGACGCCTTCAAGGCGGCCGAGCCGATTCACGGCGTCGTCGAAACCCGCGTCGTGAACGGCGCCGGGGCGACCCGCGCCGCGGTGACGGCTGGCTTGCAATGGCTCACTGAAAAGACGGGGCCGGACGACGTTGCGGTCGTCTTCTTCTCGTCGCACGGCGATCTCGACGAAAACGGCGGCTACTACGTCCCCTTGGCAAAGACGCCCGACCCGGCCGATCTCGAACGGGTCCGAGGCGCCGAGCTGATGAAGGCGTTCGCCGCCGTCCGCGGCAAGCTGTTCGTCTTTCTCGACACCTGCTCGGCGGCCGCCTGCCTGAACGTCGACGCGCCCGCCGACCTCCGCGCCGGTTTCCTGCTGGCCTGCGAAACCGACGAAGGCTCCAGCGGACAATACAAGCGACAGGATCGGCCGCACGGCTTCTTCGTCATCGCGCTGTGCGAAGGGCTGGCCGGCCGATCCGACGTCAACGCCGACGGCGTCGTCACCTTCGGCGAGCTTTGCGGCTACGTGCCCGATCGGGCCGGCGAATTCTACCTCGACCAGAACGCCGTCTCCCGAAAACACCCGGCCGTCGACGACGTCGCGCTGACGCAGGTCGACCCCGCCCGGAAAGACGAATCGCTGCTCGACCCCGTCGACTATTCAAACGGCTTTCCTCCCCAGGTGACCGCCCTCGCCGGCCAAGACGTCCGCAAATTCGCCGCCGGCCTTAAGCCCGAACCGATCGACGCCCCCATCTACAGCGAGCCGTGGAAAATCGACGGTCCCGTTCTGAAGACCGACGCCCTCGACGGCGTTTGGAGCCATCGCTGGCAAAACAACGGCCAAAAGAAGTGGCATTCCGGAACCGCCAAGGTTTCGTGCCTGGACGACGACGTCGTCATCGTCACCAAGGACCAAAGCACGGAATACATCCTCTCGTTGAAGCGGAAACCCGATGGTGCGCTAATCGGCCGCTACGTCAACCTGCGGGAAGGGGAAGACGCCGGCCCGTGGGTCGGCCGAATGGTCGGAACCGACCGCATCGACGGCTGGTTCCGGAACGGCCGTTGGGATCTCCGCCGCTGACGTCCGCAGACGCTTGAACCCGCCGACGCCGATCGGTACACCCACCGAGCGGCGTCGGTGGGCGACGCCCACCAATTTGCGGAGAGAGTCGTCGAATGAACGGTATCGCGGTCCTTCAAGCGAACTTGACCGACACGGCGAAGCTTTTCCAATGGTACGTCGCCGATCTCACCGACGCCGACCTGCTGGTTCGGCCGGTGCCGGAAGCCAATCACGCCGCCTGGCAATGGGGCCACGTGATTGTCGGCGAGCAGATCCTGGTGCTGACGCAGCTTCCGGAAACCTCGATGCCACCGCTTCCCGAAGGCTTCGCCGCGGCGCACGATACGGCCGCCGCCACGAAGGAAGTCGGCTTCTTTACGAAGGACGAGTACGCCGCGCTCTTCGCCGCCAATCGCGTCGCGACGATCGCCGCTCTCGGTTCGCTCACCGACGCCGACCTCGACCGTCCCACCCAAGGGCCGATGGCCTCGTTCGCCCCCCGGCTGGGCGACTTCTTCAACATGCTGGCGCAGCACGACCTGATGCACGCCGCCCAGTTCACCGTCGTCCGCCGCAAGCTCGGCAAGCCGGTCTTGTTCTAAACGCCGCTACGCCCGCCGGGAGCCCTTTCATGAAGACCCTGCTCGTCTTGCGACACGCGAAATCCGGTTGGGAGGAACCGAACCTTCCCGACCACGACCGCACCTTGACCGACCGCGGCCGCCGCGACGCCGCCGCCGTCGGCGA
>JBOFFD010000093.1:0-3063 GCA_051648425.1 Planctomycetia bacterium | reverse complement strand
CGGGTTTCGGCGGTGAAGACGCTCGATTTGACGGTCGACGGCTACGCCATGCCGCTCGAATTTTGGGTGCAGACCGCTTGCCGCAAGCTGCGGGTGGTCGAACGGGCGGTGCCGCGGGTGTATCTGGATTTGACGCGGTCGTTCGGCGCCACGCTGGACGACGCCGACCGCCGGCTGGCGCACTATCAACAAGTGCTGGACGAAGCGGTGGACCGGGCGCGGCGGCGCATCGGCTGCGGCATCGAAGGTTCGCAACGGATTCTTCAATCCGTTCATGGATAAACGCATGGGAAGGGACCGATTGCGGGCGCCCTCGGACGACGGCGGCGTTCTGGCCGTTCCCGACATAGCCGACTGGCCGGCGCTGGTCGCCGCCAACCGCGACGCCCTGGCCGACCCGCTGCGACACGCCCGGTTTGGCGGACTTCCCTTCGCCGAGTTTCGGCGGCTGGCCCGGCGCGACGTCGCCGCCGCGGCCGCCGCCCACCACGCCCGCTTCGGTCTTTCCGCGCCTGAGCCGTCGACCGCGTTGGACACCCCTTGGATCGTCGGCGGGCATCAGCCGGAACTGTTTCATCCGGGCGTCTGGGTGAAAAACTTCGCCGTCGACCGCCTGGCCGCCGCCGTGCAGGGCGTCGGCGTTCACGTCGTGGTCGACAATGACGCCGCGAAACACGCGGCGATTCGCGTGCCGGCCGGCACGCCCTCGGCGCCGCTCTCGGCCTTCGTGCCGTTCGACGAAGGCGACGCCGACCGGCCGTATGAAGAGTGGTTCGTGCGAAACGAAGCGGTCTTCCGCCGCTTTCCCGACGCCGTCGCCGCCGCGATGAAAAACCATCCGTTCCGCCCGCTCGTGGAGGATTCGTGGCCGGCCGCGTTGGAGGCCGGGCGGACGACGGTGAACGTCGGCGAACGGCTGTCGGTGGCGCGGCGGAAGCTGGAAGAGAACTGGGGCGTGCGGTCTTTGGAGGCGCCGCTGTCGGCGCTGTGTCACACGGAATCATTCCGCCGAACGGCGGCCGTTCTACTGCTTGACGCCCCCGGCTTCGCCGCCGCCTACAACACCGCCCTGGCTGCATACCGGGTGCTGCACCGCGTCAAAAGCAAAAACCATCCGGTGCCCGCGCTGGCCGTCGACGGCGACTGGTGCGAGGGGCCGTTCTGGGCGTGGTCGTCGGCGTCGCCAAGGCGACGCCACGTGTGGGTGCGACGGACCGCCGCCGGGCTGGAACTACGCGCGGGCGACGCCGTCTTTCTGAAAGCGCCCGTCGACGGCTCCGACGATGCCGCCGTCGCGTCGCTGGCCGAACGGCTGGGCGCCGCCGAAATCGCGCCGTGGAAACTACGGCCGCGGGCGCTCGTCACCACGTTCTACCTGCGGTCGGCGGTCGCCGATTTGTTCGTCCACGGCCTGGGGGGCGGACTGTACGACCGCCTTACCGACGCCTTCGCCGCCGACCGGCTCGGCTTCCCGCTGCCCCAATTCGCCGTCCTGACGGCGACCGCTTGGCTGCCCGCCGCTGGCGATACCCTCGATCGCGCGAACGTCGACGCGCTGGTCCGCCTGGAGCGCGACCTGTACTGGAATCCGGATCGCCACCTTGATGAATCGCTGCGCGACCAGCCGGCGATCGCGCGGTTGATCGAGCGGAAGTACGAGTTGGCGGCCGTCGAACCGGGCTTGGAATCGTCGAAGGAACGACAGGCGCGCTACCGCGAACTGCGGGCGCTCAACGACGAACTGCGGCCGTACGTGGCCGCCCGACCGGCCGAGGCGCGCGGCAAGCGGGCGCGGGCGGTGGAACGGTGGCGGGCCGAGGGCGTGTTGCGCTCGCGCGAGTTCGCCTACTGCGTCCACCCGACGGCGACGGTCGACCGCCTTTTGGCCGCGATGAAGCTCGACGAACGATTTTCCTCCGCCGCGTTCGGCGTCGCAGGCCACGCCGTATAAGATGCCGCTTGCCGTCGTTTCATTCATCGATCGAGAATGACGACGCGGTTTCAGCGGGGACGCGGCGGGTGATGAAACAGGCGGGCAAGGTTTTCCACGTCACGGCGGAAGAAGCGAAGCAGACGCTGCCGGCGATGCTGCGGCGGTGGATCGACGGGGCGTCGTGGGGGCAGGTGCGCCGGCTGATGGAAACGCGGCGCGTGACGGTCAACGGCAACGTCTGCTTCGATGAAGGCCGACGGCTGAAGCTGGACGAGGTCGTCAAGGTGCTCGAAACGCCGCTCGCGCCGCTGCCGACCTCCGAAGACGTGGTGATCGTCCATGTCGACGCGCAGGTGGTGGTGGTCGAAAAGCCGGCCGGTCTGACGTCGGTGCGTCACGCCGAGGAAGTCGACTGGTCGGAGAAGCGGAAGAACAAACAGCCGACGCTGGACGAACTGCTGCCGAAGCTGCTGGCGGCCGGGCGCCGCGACGACCGCCGGCTCGACAGCAACGCCGCCCGCCGCGGCCGACGGCTGCCGCCCGCCCCCAAGGTGCGGCCGGTGCACCGGCTCGACCGCGAGACCAGCGGCCTCATGATCTTCGCCCGCACGCCCGAGGCCGAGGAACACCTCATCCATCAGTTCCGCAAACACACCGTCCACCGCCGGTACGTGTCGATGGTCTTAGGCGCGGTCGAAGACTGCACCATCGAAACGATCCTGGGCCGCGACCGCGGCGACGGCCGGCGCGGCAGCATCACCGACGCGAAGTCGGGTCAACACGCGGTCACGCACGTCGCGCTCTTGGAAAAACTGCCGGCGTATTCGTTCATTCAGTGTCGATTGGAAACCGGCCGAACGCATCAGATCCGCATTCACCTTTCGGAACGCGGCCATCCGGTGTGCGGCGACAAACTGTACCACCAGCCGTTGCGGCTGCCGCCGATCGTCGACGCGAGCGGAGCCGAGCGGTTGGCGCTGCACGCGGCCGAACTCGGCTTCGAGCACCCGACGTCGGGCGAAATCTTAAATTTTGCGATGCCGATGCCGGACGACATGAAACGGCTCTTAGACCGCTTGCGCCGCAACGAAACCCTGCCGCCGCTCGATTGAATCTCATAGCCCGCCGCG
>JBOFFD010000092.1:0-7280 GCA_051648425.1 Planctomycetia bacterium | reverse complement strand
GCGTACAGGTGGACGACGTGGCCGCTGGCGACGAACGACGCCGCCGACAACCGCTCCACGCGCGACAACGGCCCGCCGATCCATAGCATCTGCACCGGCGGTTCAACCGCGGCGTCCGTTCGCTCGTCGGAAGGACCGTCCGCCATTCGTCACCCGATCCGCACGACGACTTTGCCGAAATGGTCGCCGCTCTCCAGCCGTCGGTAGGCGTCGGCCGCCTGCTCGAACGGGTGGACTTGGTCGACCACCGGCCGGATTTCATGGGCCGCCAGCGCTCGGTTCATCGCCTCGAACATGTCGCGCGAACCGACGTAGATCCCTTGCAGCCGCAGACCCTTTCGCAGCAGGTTCGCGGTCGGCACCTCGCCTTCGTTCCCGGTCAGCACGCCGATGAGGTTGATGACGCCGCCCATGCGGGTCGCGCGGATCGACCGAGCCAACGTGCCGGGGCCGCCGATTTCCACCACGTGGTCGACGCCCACCCGCCCGGTGGTGCTGAAGATCCAGTCGTCCCAGCCGGGATTGGCGCGGTAGCAGAAGGTTTCGTCGGCCCCCAATTGGACGGCTCGGCCGAGCTTTTCCTCGCTGCTGGAAATGATGTAGACCTTGGCGCCCGCCGCCTTGGCGAACTGCAGCGCGAACAACGAAACGCCGCCGGTCCCTTGGATGAGCACCGATTGGCCGGGGGCGGTGCGGCTGCTTTCGACGACCGCGTGCCAGGCGGTGACGCCGGCGCACGGCAGGCAGGCGGCTTCTTCGTCGGTGAGGTGCCCGGGCACTTGCACGAGGCCGTCTTCGTCGAAGGCGACGTACTCGGCCAGTACGCCGTCGATGGCGCCGCCGAGGGCCGTTCGCGCCTTGGCGCCGTCGAGCGGGCCGCCGTGCCAGCCTTGCATGAAGATGCCGGCGACGCGGTCGCCGATCTTGACCCGGCTGGCGCCCGTTCCCAGCGCCACCACTTCACCGACGCCGTCGGACAACGGGACGAGGTGCAACGGTCGATCGCCGTACGCCCCGCGGACGACCAGCAGGTCGCGGTAGTTGAGCGCCGCCGCCGACATCCGCACGACCGCCTGCCGGGCCGCGGGGGTGGGGTCGGGGCGTTCCACCAACGTCAGCGCGTCGACGCCGGTCCCCTGCCCAAGTTCGTATGCCCGCATGCAGCCTCCCTCGTGACGCCGAAACACCGACGCCGAGGGAGTATAGCGTTTTCCGCCGACGGTTCCTTCAGAGCCCGAAGCGTCAGCGATGGTCCGAACGGGGCGGCTTGCTGGACGATTCCTGGTCCTGTTCCGACGGCGCCACGGAGGAAGACGGAAGGATGCGTCGCCGAGCGTCGCTCCGTTCGGACCTTCGCTGACGCTTCGGGCTCAGACGGAATTGGAATCGATTTGCGAATCAATCGGCGACGGCGGATCGGCGTCCGTCTCGTCGACGACCAGCGACCGCAGCCGGCCTTGGAAACGCCGGTACAGGAACGACGCCGACAGCAACGCGACCCCCAGCGCCATGAACGAGATGTACCGCACGATGGGGGCGAGCTGCCAGACGTCGAGGAAAAACACTTTGACGACGGTCGCCGCGAAGACGACCAGCGACGCCAGCCGCATCGACTGCCAACGGGCCGTCACGCCGACCGTGAACAAGGCGCCGGCGTACACCATCCACACGACGGTGACGGCCAGCAGCCGGCCGGTGCCCCAGCCGGCGAGCGTGCCGCCGGCGTACGCCTCCGCCGTGATCGCCCACCACAGCGCGGCGTGGGCGGCGAACGCCTCCAGCGCGTACAGGGAAACGCCCAGCGGTTTGAGGTAGCCGGCCGCCCACGTCGCCCGACGGCTGAACCGCGCCGCCCACGCCAACGACGCCACGCCCGCCGTCAACGCCAATCCGCGGGCGTTGAACAGGAACGGTACGCCCCAAGACAGCGGGTCGGCGCGGTTGTCGTAGACCTGCGCCCCGATCGCGGTGAGCAGTACGAGCAGGGCCATTCCAGTGAAGAAATGAACGACCAGCGTCGACGGCGGACCGATACGCGCCGCCAGCAGCAGCGCGGCCGCCGTCGCCGCCGCCGTATGCACCGTCCACAGCGCCGTCACGTCGAGTTCGCTCCAACGATACGCCAGCGCGTAGGCGTTCGTCTCGGTGGCGACCATCATCCAACCGACGAACCACGCCAGAAACGCGGCCTGCGTCGCTGGCGGCCAGAGGTCGTCCGGTCGCGGCGCGGTGGCCCCGGGTACGCGCAGCAGACGCCCGGCGACGACCGTCAGCAGCGCGAGCATCGAGTAGAACGCGAAGCCGCGCGGGTTCAGGAAAGCGTTGGAATACCAGAGCGGTTGCCCGGCGAGGTCGCGGCCCCGAGTCGTCATGGCCATACAGACGAGCAACCCCAAGACCACCATGCCGACGCCGACCCGGGCGGCGACGGACAACCAACGCGGGCCGATTTTCGCCGCCGCCGCGAAGAGGACGCCGGTCGCCGCCGTTAGGTAGAACAACGCCATGCTAAACCGGGTTTCCTCGGGATGGCGGTTGACGGCGGCCGCGACGTTGGTTTCGCTGATGAAGAGGATGGTCGCCATGACGACGGCGAACAGCGTCCAACAGCCGGCGGCCGCCGATTCCCACGGCTTCACCTCGGCGGCGTAGCGGCGGTACATCCACGAAACGACCGCCAGCGAGCCGGCGACCGCCGCCAAGCCGATCGTCCGCACGTTCAGGACGTTCCCCCAGCCGTACACGCCGGGCGCGGCCGAGCCGAAGACGGGCGGGAGCAGTTGTTCGGAGGTGTAGGTTTCCAGCACGCCGAGCGTCATCAGCAGGAGCAAACCCTGCAACAGCAGCCCGCCGTAGCGGATGGTTGGCTGTTTGTGGCGAAAGCCAAGCGATAAGACGACCACCGAAGCCGCCGCCGTCAGCAGCGTCCACAGCACTGTCAGCGCGACGTCGCTCCAGTGGTTCGCGTGGGCGTAGGCGTTCGTTTCGGTGGCGACCATCAGCCAGCCGACGACCCACGCCAGCAAGGCCGACTGCGTCGCCGGCGGCCAGTACGAGCCGCTTTCCCGCTCCGCTTCGGAGACGAGGTCGGGCCGGCGCGGCAACCAGAGGGCGGCGACGGCGAGCACCGCGATCATCGACGCGAACGCCAACCCGCGCGGATTGAAGAAGGCGTCGGCGAACCACAGTGGTCGGCCGGCGAGGCTGCGGGCGTCGTTCGATTGCAACACGCAGAGGACGAAAATGAAGGCGACCGCCGCCGCACCGAGACGGGCGGCGTCGAACAACCAGCGCGGACCGACCGTCGCCGCCGCGACCAGCAAGACGCCGACCGCCGCCGCCAGATAGAACAACAAGAGCGACAGCGCGGTTTCCATTGGCTGCCCGGTGACGAACACGGCGATTTTGGTTTCGCCGATGCAAAGCAGAACCGCCGTCGCGACGCCGAACAACGTCCAAACGCCGGCGACTTGCGATTCCCACCGCTGCACCTCGGCTGCATATCGACGGTACAACCAAGACACCACGCCCAACGACAGCATGACCGAGGCCAAACCGAGCGACCGGGCGTTCAGCACGGCCGACCAGCCGTAGACGCCGGGGGCGGCCTGGCCGAAGAGCGGCGCCGCCGGCCGCAGGTCGACGAGGCTCTCAAGGAAGACCACCAAGGCGATGAGCAGCAGCAGCGCCTGCAAGACCAGCGTGCCCGCTCGCAGCTTCGGCTGTTTGTGGCGGAACCCCATCACCGTCAGCACAACGACGTACGCCGACCACGCGACGAGGATCCAGTAGCGGGTGAAGTACAATGGAGCGGCCGCCGCCGCGCAGGCGAAGCCGATCCCCCACAGGAACTCCCACAGCAGCCGTTGCCCCGGCCGGACCGCGCCGGCAATCAGCCCCAAGACGAAGTAAAACAGGGCCAAGCCGAGCGCCATCGAGCCGTGCCATTCCGCATACAGCGGATTCGTCAGCGTCACCAGAAAAAAGCCGTAGAAGAACGGCGTCGCGCTGACGAGGACCAGGTCGCCGGCGGCGACCGGCCGATTCTGAATCAGATGGTTCCACACGCCCATGAGCGCGAACAACAGGAAGAACAACGTCCCCAGGACTAAGACTTCCGTTAAGGCCTCCGGCGAGTAATGGTCCGTCAGCCAGCCGCTCCAAAAGACGAGCGTGCCGACGCCGGAAGTCAGTTCCATCGTCCGCCACTTGCGGAAGGTGGCGAGCGCCAACGCCGCGCCGTCGAGCACCAGCAGGTAGGAAAACAGCGGAATCGGCGACGGATCGACGGTCGCCATTAAGAGCGGCGCCAAAAAGCCGCCGAGCTGCCCCAATACGCCGACCGGCTGGGCGTCGAACAACGCCGCCGCCGTCAACACCGCCCCCGCCCCGAACGCCATGCCGGCGAACATCGCCCCTTCCGGCAACAGGCCGTACCAGTGGTGGGCGGCGTACAGCGAGATGTACCAGAACCCCAGCGCCGCCCCGACCAACGCCTGACCGATCGGCCGATAGTCGCGCCGCATCAACACCAAGCCCAGGCCGTAGAAGACGACCGCCCCCGTCATGCCGAGCGCGACGCGCGCCGTGGGACCGATCATGCCGTTGTCGATGACGTACTTCAAAAAGAAGCCCGCCCCGACCATCAACGCGACGGCGCCCACCCACGCCATCCAGCGCTCCGCCAGCCATTCGATCAGCGCGGGCGTGAGCGGCGAGTTCCAGGTCGCCGCCGGTTCGACGGCCGGTTGCAGGAGTCGCGGCTTTCGCGGCAACGGCGGTGGGGCGACCGGCTCTGGAACCGCCGGTTGGGGACGCGGCGGCGGTGCGTCGTTGACAAACGCGGGAACGTCGACGGCCGGCGCGATCTCGGCCGGGGCGTCTTCGGCGGGCGTGGTGTCGGGCGGCTCCGACGGCGCGGTCGGCGGCGGAGCTTCGATCGGCGGCGCGTCAACCGGCGGTGGGTCGACTGGCGACGGCTGGGCGTGGGCGGCGGCCGGCGGCGAAAGCGGCTTCAACAGTCGATCCAACCGCTCCTTCCGCTGCGCTTCGTACAGGTCGCCCACCAGCCGTTCGGCTTCCTTCAGTCGGCCGGCGAGATTCCAAATGACGAACGGCTGCACGAAGAAAAGGTAGATGCCGTACAGAACGGCGAAGAAGCCTAAGATTTCCATCGGAGGGGCTTCCTACGGGAGGTTTCTTCGGCGCTCGGAATCCGCAGACCAACGCCGCGCCATCAGTTGACTTGTTCTACGTTGCTCGGCTGCTCCCGACGACGGAAGCGGCCGTCGCTCCTACCGTTGTTCTCTTAAAGCAGACGGTCCTTGGAATCGTTAGCGCGAAAAGCAATCGATTCTTCGGCAGTGACGTGCCGAGCGGAAGGGACGACGGCCGGCGCGTCGGTCGCTGATTCGGACGGTGGGCGGAGCGGTTCTTACTTCACGTCTGAAAGATCATTTCGGCGGCGGCGGCGCGGATGCGTCGACGCCGACGCCGAGAAGTTTGACTTTCGGACGCGACAAGTCGACGATGACGGGCTTTTCCGTCTGAGCGCGGCCGACGTTGCCGGCCAGGTCGGGGGCGACCAGTTGCACGTAAAACTGGTACGGGACGTCGGCGGGCGTCTTCCACTGGAATTTGCCGGTGTTTTCCAAGTTGGCGGCGATCGTCCGCCACGGGCCGTTGGCGTTCTCGGCGTATTCCAACGTCACCGGGCGCGGCCCCAGGTTGTCGTCGTGGACCCACCAGGTGAAAAAGACCGTGCCGGCCTGTATCCCCTGGTCGACGGTCGGCGCGTACAGCTTGATGTCCGGCTTGGAAAGATCGACCAGCACTTCGATCTGCGGCGCGTCGCTCGGCTGCGGTTCCTCGCCGCCGACGCCCGCCTTCGTCTTCGCCGCGATCGAGAAACTGTACAGCCCCGCCGCTGGAACCGTCACCTCGAAGGGCGACCGCAGGTCGGTGTCGTCGCCGCAGTGCGTCCATTTCCATTGCGACCGCTCGAACTGATAGAGGGCGACGCTTTCCAGGCCGCTCTTGCCGACGTCGTCGACTTGATAGTTGAGCGTGAAGCGCGTTGAGTTGACGAGTTTGGGAGGCGGACCGTTCCGTTGGGCGGTGGGCGGAGGGTTGGTCGACGGCGGCCGAGTACCGGTCGAAGCGACGGCGTAGCCACCCTCGCCGGGACCGCCGGCAACACCGCCGCCGGAGGGGCGCGTCGACAGGTTCGGCGGCGGCGGCTGGGAAAAACCGTCGTCAGCGCGGTTCGCCGCGCCGGCGGTCGGAGCGGCGTTGAAGGCCGGCCCGCCGGCGAAGGGCGTCGGCGATTCCCGGCCGCCGCCCTGCGGACCAAGCGTCACCTGCTCCAAGCCCTCGTTCCGGGCGGCGTCCATCACCCGAACGCGGATATCGTGGGCGGCGTACGCCGTCGGCGTCCACTCCACCCGTCCCTCGGACTTCGATTCCCACCGCGCCGGCGCCCGCATCCACGACGAACCGGCGGTGCGGTACTCCACCAGCAGCGACGTCGCGTCGAGGTTCTCGTCCGCGACGCGCCAAGCGACCCCGACGGAGCGACCCGGTTGGTTCAACGCTTGCAGTTCGACGCGCGGCGCCACTGTATCAACGACGATGGTGGTTTCCGGCTGCATGGCGTCGAGCGTCGTCGGTTCGCGACGGCCGTCGAAATAGACCGATTGGGTGGTGAAACCGTACTCGCCGTCGCCGGGCAGATTGACGACGAACGATTGGGTGGACGGCGCCGCGGCGTCGTAAAACTTCCACGATCGGCCCCGGTCGGTGGAGACGAAGAGCTGGATTTCTTTAAGCCGGGGTCGACGGGCGTCGTCGACGATCATCGGCAGCTCGAACGAGCGGGCGTTCCAATAGACGGGCTTCTGCTGCGCGACGGCGCTCTCGGCCGCGCCTAGCGCGACCGCGAACACCGAAAGCCAGCGAAACACCGTCGCCATGGGTCGAGGCCGCCGTCGGACGGACGAAACGGGAAAGAGCCGCGCACGCCGCGGCCTCGGTCGCCCGAAACGTCGTCTCTCGAATAGATCGGCGGCCGGGGGTCCGGTCTTGACCATCAATCGAAAAAGGCGGCGGATAAGGAAATTGCCGACGGCGGCGACTTGTTGGCCGGGGCGGACTGGGCTGTTTCGGCGGGCGGCGGACGCTTAGGGTGTGCCTCAGAATGCACTGTTGGCATTGTTAGCCGCCGCTTTCCTCAGCGGCGCGTCCTTCATTCGTCGATCACGTGCAGCCGACGGATCAGGACG
>JBOFFD010000091.1:0-3672 GCA_051648425.1 Planctomycetia bacterium | reverse complement strand
CGGCCGGCGGTTCCCAGGTCGCTTCCATGATCGCGTAACCCACCGGGTCGTGGGTTTTCAGTTCGGCGCGGTTGAACGGGAAGAAGTCATTCTTGCCGAAGTACGCTTCTGAAAGTTCGGCGTAGTATTCCTTCGCATTCGTCCGGGCGTACGCGAGCCGCTTGCCGCCCTTGATGTAGTCGACCTTTTCATACAGTTTTCGGTCGATCGCCTGCTTGTACGCCGCTTCGACCCCCGCGTGGTTCTCGCCCAATTTCAGAAAATGATAAGCGTGGGCCAATTCGTGCAGCACCATGCACGGCTGCGCCCGCCGCGACCACTCCACGAAATTGACGGCGTTCGACAGTTCCACCGCGCCCGTTTTCTCGGGGTTGTAGCCGTTCTCCGTCAGCCATTCGCGCGACGGATGGAACTCGGCCGCCCCTTCCGGCTTCGCCCGCCATTCCATCCAAAGGCGCACTTTCTTCAGTTCCGTCACCGCCGCGGCCGGCAGCGTCCGCACGATGGTTTTCAATTGCGACCGCAGCTCCTCCTCCGCCGTCGCCGCTTCGACCGGATGCAGCTTCAGTTCCGGGTGGACGAGCACCTCGAATCCCTCGACCTTAGACCGCCCGTAGGCCGCCGTCGGCGTGAACTCCTCCGCCGCCACCGCGAACACCGTCGTAAGAACCATCGCGCCCACGATCGTCATGTCGATCTTCCTTTTTAGTGAAATGCTGTCGGCGGCAATCGCGGCGAAGACGTATCACTACAGCGAGTTCCGCCAACAATCCAAACCTGCGATCACACAGGAATCAAGCCACTTGCGAAAACGGCGTTGGACGTCGCTCGAATCTTCGCCGTAGCTGAACTCGAACGGCTCCGTCGCCAGCGGACTGACCGGACCGATCAAGCCATCCCCGTCTCTGATGTAGAACATCGCTGAACAACCAAGGATGCCGGACTCTTCATGACCGATTCCATGAAACGAGAACAGAATCTCGGCCCGTCGACCGGTCACGATTCCCATGGCGGCCCAAGCCTGATACCTACGCAGGTTTGCAAAGTAGTCGAGACTGCGGGCGCACTCGATGATCTGATGGTAGTGGTGGTTCGACTTCTCGGTCCCCCAGACTCCCTCGAATCCAAACGCCTTGTATCCGGGGTGGTCGATGGAAATCGCCTGCGTGATCTCCGCCGCGATCTCTTCGAGCCGCAGGAAGGCGAGTTTTTGCAGGGAATCGGACGTGTCGTAAGCGCGCTGGACGATCTGGGAATGCGCGGCCCGCCGTTGGCTGAACTTCGCTTTGACGTCGGCCAGGATTTCGTCGATCGCGGAAGCCTGCTGGATGACTTCTTCGGTAAGACTCAGCGCCTCGCGGATCGCGCGACGCTGAAGATTTCCAAACAAGTCGACCAACCCCGAAAGATCGCCGCCGTCGGCCGTGCGAAGCGACGCGATGTACTCGACCCGCTCTTTGCGTGTGACGACCAGCGGCAGCCAGTTCGCTTTGAGAAAAACCAACGTGGCGAGGCATCGAGCGACCCGTCCATTTCCATCGGTGAACGGATGGATCAATGTGAATCGATGATGAAGCCACGCCGCTTCGACGTCCGGCGGCACGCCCTGCTGGTCGTGGCTTTCATGCATCGACAGCAGATTCTCCATTTCCTGCTGGACGTGTTCGGGCGGACAATACTCGAAGCGGGAACCGTCCGGATGTTCGACGTTGTTCGGCAGCTTCTTCCATTCGCCCCTCGGCAAGGCTCGCTCGACGAGATTTCCCAGCGTGTCGCGTCCGACATACGTCGGTTGATGCGCGGTCAATTCCTGGTGAAGTTCCTTGATGTAGGAAACTCCCAAATCGCGCTCTCCCGATACGAACTGGTACAACCCTTGGATGGCGCGATGCTGATCTTGAATCTTATCGACCACTTCCTCGGGGGATTGATCGGTGTCGCCGTGCGATATCAGAGCGGCGTCCAACCCCTTTTCAATGAGTGCGAGGGTCGCCCCTTCGCTCAACGTGTAAAGCCCTTCGATCACTCCGGTTTCGATCGCCCATTGTCTCCGCAGCTTCGCAAGAAAGGTCTTATAGAGATTTTTTTCTCGCAGCTCTTCGGCCTGTTCGGTCCAAGCTTGAACCATCGCGGCCGTTTGGCTGCTCACCAAGGCGGTCGCCCAATCGCCTGGCAAATCTTCGATGGGCACCCATCGGCGCGAAACGAAATCGCTCATGAAAACTCCGCGCCTCCCGTCGCCGACGAATGCCGTTCCACGTCGTCGTCTTAAACGCCCGCCGCGTCGCGGTGCGCGAGCGCCTTTCGGCCCGCTTCCAGCAGTTCGACGATCGCGTCGACGTCGTAGACGCAGCCGGCCCAGGCGCCGCCGCCGGCCCGCTGCAACGCCGCCCACAGGCGGGTGTCGTCGGGCAGCAGCGGGTCGGCGGCCAAGTCGGGCCGGGGCGGCCGCCGCGCTAGTTCGACCGTCCCCCACGCGGCGCCATGCACCGCGTCGCCTCGGCCGACGAGGTTCACCGTACCGGCCAGACCCACCCGGTCGATGACGATTTCCACGAGGTCGCCGTCCAACAGCTTGCCGATCGGCCCGCCGGCCAACGCCTCCGGCCCGACGTGCCCCAGACACGCCCCGGTCGACACCCCGGAAAAGCGGGCGTCGGTAAGAAGCGCCACCTCTTTGCCGAACGGCAGATGTTTCAGCGCCGACGTGATTTGATATGTTTCCTCCATGCCGCCGCCCAACGGTCCGCGACAAATGAGGACTAAGATTTCGCCTGGCCGCACGGCGTCGTCCCCGGTGCTTTTCACCGCCGCGATCGCCGCCGTTTCCGTCGTGAAGACCCGCACCTTGCCCACCTTGCGGTACACGCCGTCGGCGTCGACCACCGCCGGGTCGATCGCCGTGCTCTTAACGACCGATCCTTCCGGCGCGACGTTGCCCACGGGGAACGCCACCGTACTGGTAAGACCGCGCTCTTTCGCCTTCGGCGGCGGCAGAATGACGTCGTCCGGATCGACGTCGTCCGCTTCTTTAAGACGCTCGCGCAGCGCCCGTCGGCGGTCGCCTTTTTCCCACCACTCCAACACGTCGCCCAGCGTCTTACCCGAAACGGAGCGCGCGTCGAGTTTCAACAAGCCGAGGGCGCGCAGATGCAACATCACTTCCGGCACGCCGCCGGCCAGAAACACCTGCACCGTGGGGTGGCCGATGGGGCCGTTGGGCAGCACGTCGACCAGCCGCGGCGCGCGGCGGTTGATCCGTTCCCAGTCGTCGACGGTCGGCCGCCGGCGTCCCGCCTGATGCGCCACCGCCGGGATGTGCAGCAGCAGATTGGTCGAGCCGCCGAACGCCGCATGGACCGTCATCGCGTTGTGGAAGGCGTCGTCCGTCAGCAGGTCGGCCGACGTCCAACCCATTTGTTCAAGCGCGACCACCGCCAGCCCCGCCCGCCGCGCGCCGTCCTTCCAAATCGGCTGCCCCGACGGCGTCAACGCCGTGTGCGGCAGCGACATCCCCAGCGCCTCGGCCACCACCTGCGCGGTCGCCGCGGTGCCAAGGAATTGACACCCGCCCCCCGGCGACGCGCACGCCTTACACCCCAGGTCGGCCGCCTCTTGCAGCGTGATCCGTCCGTGCGCGTACCGGGCGCCCACCGTCTGAATCTTACCCGC
>JBOFFD010000090.1:0-10168 GCA_051648425.1 Planctomycetia bacterium | reverse complement strand
GACACCGTCGGCTTCATTCGCAACCTGCCGCACGACCTCGTGGAGTCGTTCCGCGCCACGCTCGAGGAGGCGATCCACGCCGACCTGTTGCTGCACGTCGTCGACGCCGCCAGCCCGTTCGCCGCCCAACAGATCGAGGCGGTGAACCTGGTGCTGGAGGAGATCGGCGCCCAGCACCACCCGACCATCATGGTGCTGAACCAGATCGACCGCGTCGCCGACCGCGCCGTGCTGCAAGGGTTGCGGCCGTTGCACCCCAACATCGTCGAAATCAGCGCCCACAAGGGCGAGGGGATCGGTGCGTTGCAGGCGCGGGTCGCCGACATGCTCAGCGAAAAGTTCGTGGCGGCGTCGGTGAAGGTCCACGCCGGCAACGGCAAGCTGTTGGCCTACCTCGCCAAATACGCCCAGATCTTCGACCAGCGAATGGCCGACGACGAGGACGGCGACCAGATGATCGTCGACCTGCGCATGCCCAAGCACCTCTTGGAACGGGTCGACCCAGCCGAAGCCCAGGTGACGGTGCTGCGGCACAGCGACCTGCCGACCGCCGCGATTCAAGACGACGCGCCCGCCGTTGAACCGCTCATCGACACGTCGCCGAACGGTTTCGACGCCCCGAACGGCGACTCACGGCCGGCGGTGTGACGCGAACGTAAACGACAACGTAGGGCGGACTTCCTGGTCCGCTCTATGTTCGCGGCGACGTTGACGACGACCTTCGCGTCCACGCTCCCGTCGCGACGAATCGAACGACCCAGAGGCGTTCCCGAATGTGGGACTGGCTCGATACCATCGTCGCGCCGGCCGCCCCGCCGCCTCAAGCCGGCGTCGCCGGACTGCGGTCGATCGTCCGTTGGACCGGCCGCGACGCCCACGCCGTCGTCGCCCGGTTCTGCATCGACGGCCCCGCTCTTGACGATCCGGCGTGGCGCCGGCCGTTCGTCCGATCGGTGCGTTGGCGGCTGCCGGCGTGGAACCGCGTCGTCGCCGCCGAACTCTACGCTTGGCCCGACAAGAAGTCGTACACCGCCCAACCGACCGTCGAACTGCACCTGCCGGCCGCCGCCCCACTGACGGCCGCCGTCGTCGCGCAGACCACCGACGCCGTCTTCGGCGTTCCCGTCGCCCGGCCCGCCCGACCCGGCGAGTTCACGCTTCGCGCGTTCCTGGCCGGCCGACTCGATTTGGCCCAGGCCGAGGGCGTGCTGGGCCTCATCGAAGCCGACACCGTCGAGCAGTTGCGCTTGGCGGTCGACCAACGGGCCGGCGGTCTCACCGCCCCCATCGCCGCCGTCCGCGACGACCTTCTAAACCTGCTCGCCGACCTGGAAGCCGGCCTCGACTTCGTCGACGACGGCGTGTCGTTCATCAATGACGACGAGGCGGCCGCCCGCATGGCGACCGCCGCCCACGACCTGGAGCGAATCGCCGCTCGGCTGGGCGCGCGGGCGCAAGCGGCCGACGCCCTTCGGCTGGTGTTGGTCGGGCCGGCCAACGCCGGCAAAAGCAGTCTTTTCAACGCATTGGTCGGCGAACGGCGTGCCCTGGTGGCGGCCGACCCCGGCACCACCCGCGACTACCTCGCCGCGTCGCTCGACCTCGCCGGCCGCACCGTGGAACTGATCGACACCGCCGGCTTCCACGGTCCCGCCGATGCGCTCGACGCCGCCGCCGGCCGACTGCGCGACCGTCTACTGCCGTCGGCCGACCTGCTGCTCGTCTGCACGCCCCTCGGCGCCGACCCCTTCAGGGACGGACCGACAACCGTCGACCCCGCCCGCCGGTTTCGGTTGCGGACGAAAGTCGACCAGCCCGCTCCTCCGTCGGCCGACGCCGTCGACGTGAGCCTGCACCGCCCGGAGACGATCGACCACCTGCGGGCGGTCTTGGCCGAGCGGACAGCCGCTCTCGATCCGACGGCGACCGGCCGGGCCGGCTCGGCGGCGCTCGACCGCTGCCGGGCCGGACTGGCGGCGGCGCGGGCGGCGCTGGCCGACGCCGCCGCCCTGCACCGATCAGCGGCCGGCCCGGAGGTGGTGGCGGTGCAACTGCGCGAAACGCTCGACGCGCTAGGCGAGATCGTCGGCGCGGTCTACACCGACGACCTCCTCGGCCGCATCTTCTCACGGTTCTGCATCGGGAAGTAGTTTTACTCCGAATCGGCAAAAGAACTGTTCCCGAGTCCTTGTGAGATCGCCCATTTCCCTTCCGCCGCGGCCTTCGCGATTCGGCCGAGCCGTCTCCACCCGATTTCGCGTGTACGAAAGAAGCCTTCGTCCCGCGGGGCGTGACCGCGCTTAAGAGCCGTCACCCCCGCCGGAAGTGCTATGGGCGCCAAGGCCCAGCGCCTTGATGCGCGAGGCGAGCGTCGTGGGCCGGAGCGCGAGCAGTTCCGCCGCCCCGCCGGGGCCGGACACCTTGCCGTTCGCTTGGTCGAGGGCCGCCCGGATGTTGTCCGCCTCCAGCCTCCGCACCTCGGCGTCGGTCAGCACCCGGTCCGGGGCGACGGGCGGCGGCGCCACTCGGGCTGGACGGTCGGGCGCGTTCGGAAGTTCGATAGTCGGCCGCCCGCCCTCGGCCGTGATGACCGCCCGTTCGATGACGTGCTGCAGTTCCCGCACGTTCCCCGGCCACGGGTACTGTTGAAGCTGTCGAACGGCGGCGAGGGTGAGCCGCGGGACCGGGCGGCCGAGCTTCCGGGCCGACAGCGCCAAAAAGTGTTCGGCGAGCGCGGGAACGTCCTCGGGCCGCTTCCGCAGCGGGGGCAGCTCGACCGGGAAGACGCTCAGCCGATAGTACAGGTCCGACCGAAAACGCCCGGCTTCGGCTTCGGATCGCAGGTCGCGGTTGGTCGCCGCGATGAGTCGTACGTCCACCCGCCGCGTCTTCTCTTCGCCCACCCGCTCCAACTCGCCCTCTTGGAGGACGCGCAGCAGCTTGGCCTGCAACTCCAGCGGGATTTCTCCCACCTCGTCGAGGAAGAGGGTGCCGCCGTCGGCCAGTTCGAACCGCCCGGCCCGGTCGCGGAGCGCGCCGGTGAACGCCCCCCGGGCATGGCCGAAGAACTCACTCTCGTACAGTTCCCGCGGCACCGCCGCGCAGTTCACCTTCACCAGCGGCTTGCCCGCCCGCCGGCTCCGCCGGTGGACTTCGCGGGCGACCAGCTCCTTGCCCGTGCCGCTCTCGCCGAGGATCAGCACGGCCGAGTCCGTCGGGGCGACCAGGTCGATCTGCCGGGCCACCGCCCCGAGCGCCGGTCCTTGCCCGACCAACTCGCCGAACGCCCCGGTCCGCGTCACTTCCTCCCGCAAGTACTCGTTCTCGGCTTCGAGCCGTTTCCGCAGGGCGTCGATCTCCTCGAACGCGCGGGCGGTGGCGATGGCGGCGGCGGTGTGGTCGGCGATGGTGCGGAGCCAGTCCATGCAGTCCGGGCCGATCGCCCCGCGGGCGAACACCGCCAGCACGCCGAGCGTCGTCCCGCGGTGGACGAGCGGCTGCCCGCCGAACCCGACGATCCCTTCCGCCCGCATCCAGTCCGGCCTGGCCGCCCACGCCGGCGGGTCGGGCCACAGGTCCGGGGCCTCGATCGGCTCGCCGGTCGCGGCGATCCGGCCGACTTTTCGGACGCCGAGCGGGAACCGGCGGAAAGCCCCATCCAGCCGCGTCCACTCGACCCGGGGGTCGGCGACCGACCGTCCGGCGCTGGCGGCGAGATGGAGGCAGAGCGAACGGTCGGGGCACTCGGCCGTCATCGGACAGCCGGTGCAGTCCTCCGATTTCCCCACCAGCCAGATGCGGGCCAGCGCCACCCGCGGCGAGTCGGCCAGCCGGCCCGCCACCAGCCGCAACAAGTCCGCGAGGACGTGCTCGCGCGCCATGTCGAGGAGCAGTCGTTTCGGATCGAGGAACAGCGGGGCGGACGGGTCGGCGGCCATCGGCGACTCCTCACGAACTCTCGGAGATACTCTACGATATATCGTGAACTCACGAATAATCGTAGGCTTGCCTCCGAAGATACATTTTACGTAATTCAATGATGTTAAATGAGTTGAGATAATTCTTTCCCGTTGGCACGCAATGTGAACATCTCCCCTTCCAACCGCCGAGGTTTTCCTCCCGGCGAGTCCAGATCCAACAGGAGCACGACGATGTCCCGCCTCCCCGCCATCCACCCCGACGCCGCGACCGGCCGCCCGAAGGAACTGCTCGACGCCGTCAAGCACAAACTCGGCCTCGTCCCGAACATGACCCGCGAGATGGCCAACAGCCCGGCCGCGCTCGACGGCTACCTGCAACTGAGCGGTGCGCTCGCGAAGGGGGTGCTCCCCGCGAAGGTCCGCGAGCAGCTCGCTCTGGCCGTCTCCGAAGCCAACGGGTGCGACTACTGCCTGGCCGCCCACGGCGCCCTCGGCAAGGCAGTCGGGTTGACCGCCGACCAGATCCTCGACAGCCGACGCGGGACGGCGGTGGACGCCGGGACCGCCGCCCTGCTCGGGTTCGCCCGCAAGGTGGTGGACGCCCGCGGGCGGGTGGCCGACGCCGACCTCGCCGCCGTCCGGGCGGCCGGTTGGGACGACGCGGCCGTCGCCGAGGTGGTCGCCCACGTCGCGCTGAACGTGTTCACCAACTACTTCAACAACCTCGCCGAAACCGACCTCGACTTCCCGAAGGCCGCGCCGCTTGCGGCCGCTTGACCCACCCGTTTCCACGCCGGCGAACCTGACCCGCGGGGCCGACGCCCGTGGGGCCGGCGGGGGATCTCGCCCGAACAAAGGAGACCGCCATGACCCCGACCGCCCCACCCGTGATCGCCCCGCCGTTCACCCTCGAAACCGCCCGCCACAAAGTGCGGCTGGCCGAGGACGCCTGGAACAGCCGCGACCCGCACCGGGTCAGCCTGGCCTACACTGAGGATGCGGTGTGGCGGAACCGGAGCGAGTTCGTCACCGGTCGCGACGCCGTCCGAGGGTTCCTCACCCGGAAGTGGCAGAAGGAACTCGACTATCGGCTGGTGAAGGCGCTGTGGGCGTTCACCGGCGACAAGATCGCCGTCCGCTTCCGGTACGAGTGGCGCGACGACGCCGGAAACTGGTTCCGCGGCTACGGCAACGAGTTGTGGGAGTTCGACGAGCGGGGGCTGATGCGCCGCCGCGAGGCGAGCATCAACGACGCGCCCATCGCCGAATCCGAGCGGACGTTCTTCTGGCCGGCCCCCGGCCCGCGGCCGGCCGACCACCTCGGCATCCCCGACGTGAAGTGAACCCCCGACCCCGACCCCGAAACCCATGACGGAGACCGACCATGTTCCCCACGCTTGCCCTGACCGCGATCCTCGCCCTGGCCGCCGACCCGGCCCTGGCCACCGACCCGCCGAAGACGCTGCATAAAACCGTGAAGGTCGGCGACCTCGACGTCTTCTACCGCGAGGCCGGACCGAAGGACGCCCCCGCCATCCTGCTGCTGCACGGGTTTCCGACCAGTTCGCAGATGTTCCGCCACCTGATCCCGCGGCTCGCGGACAAGTACCGCGTCGTCGCCCCCGACTACCCCGGCTATGGGCATAGTTCCATGCCCGCCCGCGACAAGTTCGCGTACACCTTCGACAACCTCGCCGACGTGGTCGAGCAGTTCACCGAGAAGGTGGGTCTGACGAAGTACGCCCTGTACTTGCAGGACTACGGGGCGCCGGTCGGCTACCGGCTGGCGGTCAAGCACCCGGACCGCGTCACCGCGATCGTAGTCCAGAACGGCAACGCCTACGACGAGGGGCTGGACAACGACTTCTGGAAGCCAATCAAGGCGTACTGGAAGGAGCCGGCCGGCAAGGAGAAGCGGGACGCCCTGCGGCCGTTCCTTAAGCTCGACGCGACGAAGTGGCAGTACACGCATGGAGTGAAGAACCCGGAGCTGGTGTCGCCCGACGCCTGGACGACCGACCAGTACCTGCTCGACCGCGAGGGGAACGACGAGATCCAACTCGACCTGTTCCTTTCCTACGGGTCGAACCCGCCGCTGTACCCGAAGTGGCAGGAGTACTTCCGCACTCACCAGCCGCCGGTGCTCGTCGTCTGGGGCAGGCACGACCAGATCTTCCCGTCGGCCGGGGCCGAGCCGTACAAGCGGGACTTGAAGACGTTGGAGTACCACCTGCTCGACGCCGGCCACTTCGCGCTGGAAACGAACGGCGAAGAAATCGCCGGGCGGATGCGGGATTTCCTCGGCAGGCACGTCAAATAAAGAGGCGCCGCCATGACGACGTACCCGAGCGACGTGGCCTTCACCCCGGCGGTGAAGGCGGTTCAGACGAAGAACGGCTCCCGTAAGAACTACGCCCGCATGGAAGCGGGCGGCGGCTGGGAGACGACCGTCACTCCCGAGTTGGCCGAGTACCTGGCGGAACTGGACATGTTCTACCTGGCCACCGCGACGGCCGACGGCCAGCCCTATGTGCAATACCGCGGCGGCCCGCCGGGCTTCCTGAAGGTGCTCGACGAGCACGCCCTGGCGTTCGCCGACTTCGGCGGCAACCAGCAGTATCTGACGGTCGGCAACCTGAGCGAGAACCCGAAGGCGTTCCTGTTCCTGATGGACTACACGAACCGCCGGCGGGTGAAGGTGTGGGGCGCCGCCCGCGTGGTCGAGGACGATCCGGCGTTGCTGGCGAAGCTGAGCGACCCGGCGTACCCCGGCCGGGTGGAGCGCGCGGTCGTGTTCACCGTGTCGGCGTGGGACGTGAACTGCCCGCAGCACATCCACCGCCGGTTCGGCGAGCGGCAGGTGGCCCCGGTGATCGAGCGGTTGCAAGCCCGGATCGCCGAGTTGGAGGCCGAGGTCGAGCGTCTGACGGCGAATCCCGTCTCGAACTGAAAAGGCAAGTCATGGACGTCGCGAAGGCCGACGCCGCCCTGGTCGTCGTCGATCCGCGGAACGACGTACTCGGCGAGACCGGTGTGTCTTGGCCGCTGGTCGGCGTCCGCCTCCGCCCGGCGCCGCGCGTTCCAGGCCACGCTCGGGGCGGAGCGGGTGATCGACGACCGCACCGAGCGGTTCGAGGACGCGGCCGTAACAATGGACGTGATGCCACGGTCGACCGTTTCGAGTGTTTCGTCCATTTCGACTGTGTCGTATACTCTCTTTGTCGAGTCGACGAGAGGAATGACGACCATGTCCACGCTGGTCCCAGAGAATTTCGAGACCGTCTCCCCCAGCGAGGCGGATGCCTTGCTGGCCCGCGAGTCGAGCCGTCTCGTAAGCCGTCTTCTATCCCTCCGAGAATCTTTGGCTGGTTCCAGCATCCGGCTTCGACTCGAGTACGGCGACGAAGGCGAAGCGATCGACGTACCGAAGTCGGCCGTGCGGCTGTTCGTGCATCTGCTCGCGGAGATGTCCCAAGGCAACTCCGTGTCCCTGATTCCGACTCATGCGGAACTTTCGACGCAACAGGCGGCCGACCTGCTCAACGTGTCTCGGCCCTACGTCGTCAAGCTGCTCGACGAAGGTAGGATTCCGTCCCGCACGGTCGGCAAGTACCGCCGCGTCCGGTTCGACGACTTGATGGCCTACAAGCGTCGCGACGACGAGGCGCGAGTCAAGGTTCTGGACCAGCTCGCCGCCGAAGCGCAGGAACTTCGGATGGGTTACTGATGGACCATCCCGTCGCCGCCGTCTACGACGCGAACATCCTGTACCCGGCGCCGTTGCGCGACCTGTTTATTCGGCTGGCTCAGGCGGGGTTGGTGCGGGCACGTTGGACGGAGGCCATCCACGACGAATGGGTGCGGAATGTTCTGAAAGACAATCCGACCCTGTCGGCCGAGCGGCTCACGCGCACCCGCATTTTAATGAACGAAGCCGTCCGCGATTGCCTGGTGACGGGCTACGAAAACCTGATCGACTCCCTGACCCTACCCGACCCCGACGACCGCCACGTCCTCGCGGCGGCCGTCCAGGCGGAGGCCGAGGTCATCGTCACCTTCAACCTGAAGGACTTCCCGGCCGCGGCTCTGGCCGACTACAACGTTGAAGCACATCATCCGGACGATTTCCTTGCGTCGTTGTTCGACGCCGCTCCTGGTCCGGTCTGCGGCGCGGTCAAGCGGCAGCGCGACGGCCTGCGAAACCCGCCGAAGACCGCCAAGGAACTTCTCGATACGCTGGAGAACCAAGGACTGCCCCAGACGGTCGCCCGTCTCAGGCCGTTCATCGAATTGCTGTAGCCGCACGCCCTTCGGCCGCTGAAATAGTAAGATCGGCTTCGCGATTCATCTTCGACGATCCGCTTGCACCGCCGCGATTGGTAAGATCAGTTCTCGGCGTCGTCGGTCTTAGGGGTTGGTTTCTCGAAGATCACGATGTGCTGCCGCGGCAGGACGCCCACCGTGCCCACCCACCGCAGGCCGTGCACCGACATCTCGCGCACCACCTGCTTCTCGCGCATCTTATGCACCAGTTTGATCGGCACGGCGGGGTCTTCCAGGCGGTATTCGACGAAAACGATTCGGCCGCCCGGCTTCAGACCCTTCACCATCGCCCGCGTCATTTCCCACGGGTGGCTGAATTCGTGGTACACGTCGACCATCAGAACCACGTCGACCTCGCCTTCCGGCAGGTTGGGGTCGGTGATGGTTCCTAAGAGCGGTTCCACCGTCTCGGCGTTCAACTCTTTCTTCCGGTCGCGGAGGATTTGCAGCATTTCCGGTTGGATGTCGACCGCAAGCACCTTGCCGTCGGGGGCGACGCGCTCGGCCATGCGGAAAGTGAAGTAGCCGCTGCCGGCCCCGATGTCGGCGACAACCATCCCCGGCTTCAACTTCATGACGTCCAGCAGTTTGGTCGGCTGTTCCTCGCGTTCGCGTTCCGGCCGTTCCAGCCAACCGGCTCCGAGGTGCCCCATGACGTGCGCGATTTCGCGGTCCATGAAGAACTTGCCGGTGCCGTCGGGGTCGTGGTCGTCGCGCAGTTCGTACTTCGGCGCCGTTTCGTACGCCGCGTCGGCGTCGGCGGGAACCAGTACGTCGCCGGGCGCGAAGCCGGCCGGTTCCTCGGCCGCCCGCGCGAACCCGTTGACGGCCGCCAACGCGATCAAGACGCCGACCACCCGTTCGATCCATGAAAACCGTCGAGTCATGAGTGCACCTCCGCCCGTCATTCTACGGGAAGTGTGGTGCGGGAAGCAGCGCCGTCGCCGAGGGTTGAACGTTCTACTACAAGTCTCTTCACGGCGACCGCCGCCCGCCGCCTACAGGAACGCCCGCATGCCTTTCGACCCGAACCCGCCGTTGGACGACCCGCCGCCCGCCGCGCCGGACGAACGGTGGGCGCTGTCGATCAAGCAACCGTGGGCGACGCTGATCGTCTACGGCATTAAGACGCTGGAAATCCGCCGGTGGTCGACGAAGCGCCGCGGGCGGGTCTATATCCACGCCGGCAAACAGAGCGAGAAACGGCCCGAGGCGTGGCGGCAGTTGCCGAAGAACCTGAAGGAGGCCGCCGAGCGGTTGGGCGGGTTGGTCGGCACGGTTGAAATCGTCGGCTGCCGAAAATACGAGACCGATGGACAGTTCGCCGTCGACGTGACGAAACACCGCGTACCAATCGACTGGTTCGAGCCGGTTATGTACGGGTTCGAGCTGACGGCGCCGCAACCGATCGAGTTCGAGCCGTGCAAGGGCGACCTGTACTTTTTTCGAGCGCCCGAGCCGCCGCCCCCGTCCGACGCGCCCCGCCTGTTTGAATGATGCGTCTGGTCCGAACGCCCCTTGGCGCAAGCCCCCTCGTTGTTCGCGGCGATCGGTTCCATACCACGTCCGGAAGCCGTCGGCGCTTCCAACCTACTTCCTTTGGAACTTCGTCATGAACGACCATCCCCCCACCTCGAAACCAACGCCGGTCGGCGGTTGGAACCGGCGCGACTTCCTCGGCGCCGGCGCCTTGGGAACGGTCGCCGCCGCCGCGCTGTCGGCGCCGGCGGTCGCGCGGGAATCGGCCCCGAAGCCGTTCCGCTTCTGCCTCAACACCAGCACTGTCCGCGGCCAGAACTTGTCGCTGCCGCAACTGATCGACTTGGCCGCCGACGCCGGCTACGACGGCATCGAACCGTGGATCGGCGAGATCGACAAGCATGTCGCCGACGGCGGCGCGCTGGCCGACGCGGCCAAGCGAATGA
>JBOFFD010000089.1:0-2340 GCA_051648425.1 Planctomycetia bacterium | reverse complement strand
GCCGCCCGCACCAACATCAACCCCTCGACCGCGTCGGTCGGCTCGCGACCGACGGCGGCTCCGACAGCGGTGGGCGGCAGCAGCGCGAAGACGACGCACCTGCCGAACAAGCCGCGGGCCATGGCCGCCGGTTCAAGGTCGACGTAGCGCCCGGCGGCGTCGGCCGCCTGTTTCAACTTTTGCATGCCGGGCGACCGCGCCGCCTCGGCGACGATCGGCTGGTCCGCCAAACGGCGCACCGGGGGCGACGCCGCCAGCGCGTCGTACCAGCGGGCGCCGTCCTCCACCACGACTAAGAAGGCGGCGTCGGCGGGCAGCACCGCCGCCAGTTCGTCGAACGGCCGACCGTTCTCCGCCGGGGACTGCGCCACCGCCGCGACGGCCGAGCCGAGCAAGGCGAGGAACGCGGCGCGGACGGTGACCGAGGCTCGGCGTCGACGGGCGCGGTTCATGACGACGGTTTCTCCGAGGCGGACGAGGAAGCGTTGGGCAGCAGGAAGCCAAAGGCGCGGACGGCCCGACGGGGAATCGGCTCGAAGCCGGCTTGCAGCGATCGGCCGGCGCCGGCCCACGCGCCGCCCGCCCGTTCCAACCGTTCCGCCAGCCGCACCGACGCCGTCGGGTCGCGGCGGTCGCCGGTCGGGACGCCGGTCGCCGCGACCCGGTCTAGCTTCGGCGCGCCGGGCAGCAGTCGTTGGAGATCGTCGGCCAAGGCGGCGTACGCCGCCCGCGTTTCCTTCACCGGATTCGCGGGCGCCGCCGCGAGCGCCGCGCCGGGCGCAGAGGAACCTCCGGGCGACGGTCCGTCGGCGCGACGGGGAGAGCCGTCGACCAGCGCGACGTCGGCGCCGTCGGGACCAGACGCCGTCGGCGCTCCGTTGAAGAAGAGAGGGGCAGCCACCAGCAGCGCGGCGAACAGCGACGCCGCCAGCGCCGTGCCGGCGACGGCGTAGTGCATCGGCGCCGCGGCCGCCAGCGCCGCCGCGAAGCGGGCGAACCAGGGGTTGGTCGGCGGGTTGCGTTCCGCGCGAAGGCGTTTCTTCGGCAGCGACAATTCGGGGAACTTCGTCGGCGCCGTTCCCGTGCCGGCGCTGGGGGCGGCGTCGGCGGACGGCAAGGCCCGCATGGCGGCGAAGACGCGGTCGGCGAAATCGGCCGACGGTTTCGGCTTCGGCAGCCGGGCGGCCGCTTCGTTCAGCCAAGTCCAGTCGTCGATCGTCCGTTCCAGAGCCGGCGAGGCGGCGGCGGCGCGACGGATTTCCGCCGGCACCGGCGGTTGCGGTTTGCCGGCGGCCGAAGCCGCTTGGTCGGCCCACCAGTCGTCCAGCAGCGCCTCCAGGGCGGCGGCCTCGTCGGCGGCCGCTTGATCGAGACGGGGCGGCAATGGACCGAGCGGCCGAGTTTTCGGCGCAGGGGTCTTGCCGTCCGTCGGGGGGACGGCGTCGGGCCGGGGGTCGAACTCATCCGCGGTCATGCTCGGCCTCCAACGCTTTCGCCGCCAATTCCTTCGCCGACGGTTCCCGTCCCGCCGCTCCTTCGGACCACTCCTCCGCCAGCCCCTTGCCGCGCAAGTGCGCCAACACCTCGGCCCGGGCGCGGTGCAGCCAAGTCTTCAAAGTGCCGACGGGCTTGCCGATGAGCACGCTCATCTCCTGGTAACTCACGGCCTGCTCATGAAAAATGAGAAACACCTGCTTGTACTCGGGTCGTAGTCGGTCGACCGCGGTTCGCAACTCGGCGACCAGTTCGGCGGCGTCGGCGTCGTGGGCGCGGTGGTCGGGAACTTGGTCGTCGAGGTCGGCGACCACCGGCCGGCGGCGGCGGCGTCCCAGGTGGGTTCGGCAGCGGTTGGCGGCGATCGTCAAGATCCACGGCCGCAACGGCCGATCGGCGTCGTACCCCGCCAACCCGCGCAGCGCCCGCAGGAAAACCTCTTGGGCGGCGTCCTCCGCGTCGTGGCGGTCGCCCAGCATGCGCAGACAGACACCGAACACCAGCGACTGGAATCGCTCGATGAACTCCCGAATCGCGCGGTCGTCCCCCGCCAAACAGCGGGCGACCAATGCTGCTTCTTCGGTCGCCACCGTGCGACTCCAGCCTGCCTACGAAGTAACCTACCCGCGCCGACGCCCGGCGGTTTCACCGAAACCGTCGGGCCGTCGGAAAGACGCGTGGGCCGACCCGGATTGGGCCGGTCCGATTACTTCTCTTCCTGGATGACTTCCTTGGCGATCTTTCGAGCGTGCTTGAACGCATTCATGATCGACCGCGCCCGCAGTTCCATCTGGTCTTCGTTGTAGTATTTGCCGTGTTCCGAAACCGGCAGCCCCGCGATCGACA
>JBOFFD010000088.1:0-10507 GCA_051648425.1 Planctomycetia bacterium | reverse complement strand
CCGGCGCCGACGGTTGCGGCGGTTTTCATGATCTCGGCGAACTGGTCGGCGGCGCCAACGGCCGGCTTCTCCTTCAGTTGCTTCTGCAGGTCGCGCACTTCCTTCTGCAACGCCTCGATACGCTTGGGCAGCTCGGCCGGCGGCGCCTTGACGGCGGCGGCGGCTTGCGCCATCAAACCTTCTTGCGTCTGCGCATACTCCAACGCGGCCAGGCCGGTGTACGCCGTGATGCGCCGCACCCCGGAACCGACCGGTTCCTCGCGGACGATCTTCAGGAAGCCGACCTTGCCGGTGTTGGTCAGGTGGCAGCCGCCGCAGAATTCGCGGGAGAAATCGCCCATCGACACCACCCGCACTTCGTCGCCGTACTTCTCGCCGAAGAGGGCGGTGGCGCCCAGCTTCTTCGCCTCGGCGATCGGCAGCACTTGGGCGGCGACGGTCTCGGCGCGCATCACGCGCTCGTTGGCCCACCGCTCGATGCCGCGCAGTTCGTCCGGGGTGACGGCCTGGTTGTGGCTGAAGTCGAAGCGCAGGACGTCGTCGTCGACCTTCGAGCCGGCCTGCTTGGCGTGGTTGCCGACGACCTTGTGCAAAGCGGCGTGCAACAGGTGGGTGGCCGAGTGCGCCCGCTCGATGCCGGCGCGGCGGCGGGCGTCGATGACGGCCGACACCTTCAGGCCGAGGGTGGCCTTGCCTTCGCGCACATGCCCCAGGTGCAGGAAGTAGCCGTCTTTTTTGAGGGTGTCGGTCACTTCGAACTTGAAGCCGGGGGCCGACAGGAAGCCGACGTCGCCCACCTGGCCGCCCGACTCGCCGTAGAACGGCGACTTGTCCAGCACCAGCGTGATTTCGTCCTTGTGGCCGATCTCGACAAGTTCGGTCACCAGCTTGTTCTCGGCGATGATCGCTTGGACGACGGCCGGGCATTCCGTCCGCGAATAGCCGACGAATTCCGTGGGAGCGAGCACGTCCTTCAGTTTCTGCAACGGACCGACGGTGAAGATTTCCTTGGCGAAACCGCCGCCGCCGCTGGTTTCGGAATGCTGTTTCCTGGCCCGATCATAGCCGTCGCGGTCGACGGTGAGGTTGCGGGTGGCGGCCATTTCCTCGATCAGTTCGATCGGGAAGCCGAAAGTCGAAACGACGTCGTAGGCGCGTTCGCCGTCGACCACCGAACTGCCGGCGGCTTCCAGGTCTTTCACGTATCGTTCCATGCGATCGAGGCCGCGGTCGACCACGCCCAGGAACTGTTCCTCTTCGACCTTGATCCGGCCGGCGACCGACTCGGCCGTCTCGACCAGTTCGGGGTAGCCCCCTTTCATTGATTCGACGACGGCGGCCGTCAGCTTGTGCAGCACCGGCTCGCGGGCGCCGAACTGGTAGGCGTCGAGCAGGGCGCGGCGCAGCAACCGCCGCAGCACATATCCTTGCTTCTGCGGGCCGGGGACGACGTTTTCATGAAGTAAGAAGGTGCAGGTGCGGACGTGTTCCGCGATGCGCCGCAGCTTGGGGGCGTTCGGGCCGTCTTGAACGTACGGCACGCCGACGAGGTCCGAAGCGGCGGCGACGATCGGCTTGAAGACGTCGATGTCGAAGGCGGTGGGGGCGCCTTGCAACACGGCGACGGCCCGCTCCAGGCCCATGCCGGTGTCGATGTTCTTCTTTGGCAACGGGTGCAGATTGTTCGGGGGGTCGCCGACACGGTTGTACTGGGTGAAGACGAGGTTCCAGATTTCGACTTCCCGGCCGCCGCCCAGGTCGACGTAGATTTCCGAGCAGGGGCCGCAGACGCCGTCGGGGCCTTGGCTGGGGGCGCTGGCGGGCCAGAAGTTGTCGTCCTCGCCGCACCGGCGGAGCTGGCCGGCCGGCACCTTCACTTCCTTCGTCCAGATATTGAACGCTTCGTCGTCATCCTTGTAGACGGTGATGCGCAGCTTCTCGACGGGGATCTTCATGACGCCGACGACGAACTCGTAAGCCCAGTGGATCGCTTCGCGTTTGAAATAGTCGCCGAAGCTGAAGTTGCCGAGCATCTCGAAGAAGGTCATGTGGAAGCGGGTCTTGCCGACGTTTTCAATGTCGCCGGTGCGGATGCACTTCTGACAGGTGGTGGCGCGGGTGAACTCGAGTTTGCCGATGCCGAGAAACTGTTCCTTGAACTGGTTCATGCCGGCGCCGGTGAAGAGCAGGCTGGGGTCTTGCGGCGCCAAGACGTCGCTCGGTTTGCGGAGGCACCCCTTCGACTCGAAGAAGGACAGGTAGGCTTCGCGGAACTCGTCGGTTTTCATTGCGATGGTCTTTGCCTGAAAAAGCGGGCCTCGGCCGGCGCGGACCGTCGCCGGCGGTTAGCGCCGCGCGACGGACGACGGAGGGCGTCGTGGCAACCGGTTTACGGGGCCGGCGGCGACGGGGCAAACGAACCTGGGTGCGGTGGCGGGAAAGTGGGGTCGTCCCGATGAACTGGTTTGAATCCACCGCTTCCCACTCCAAGATTTATTGCCATGGCCTTGAATTACGGCCAACCTAAAGTATACGGAAGTCCAGTAGGACTAGGATCGGTTGCCAGTGGACAATCTATCGCCATCGGCGCGAAGCGCTCAAATGAGCCTTGTGCGATCGAAAAACACGAAGCCGGAGTTGATTGTCCGGCGGCTTGCTCATTCCCTGGGGTATAGGTATCGACTGCATCAGTCCGGCTTACCCGGACGCCCGGACATGGTTTTCGCCAGCCGTCGCAAAGTTGTTTTCGTTCATGGATGCTTCTGGCACAAGCATGATGGCTGCGCGAAGAATAGACTCCCGAAGTCCCGCGTTGAGTTCTGGGAATCAAAACTCGACGCGAACGTAGCGCGCGACGCGAAAAACGTACGCTCGCTTCGAAAACTCGGGTGGAAAGTTTTGATCGTTTGGGAATGTCAAGTATCCCGCACCGAACGTTTGACGGTTAGGCTGAGGAGGTTTCTGGGATGAACGCCTTGGAACTGTTCGCGGGCGCGGGTGGACTCGCCCTTGGTACGTCGAACGCCGGGATTCGGCACAAAGCCGTCATCGAGCGTGATCATGACGCCTGCGAAACAATCCGCGAGAATCAGCGGCTCGGCTTGAAACCAGTCGTCGATTGGCCTCTCCATGAAGTCGATGTAAGATCGTTCGATTTCCAAGAACTCGGCGCCATTGATCTTGTCGCGGGAGGACCGCCTTGCCAACCTTTTTCGATCGGTGGCAAGCATCGCGGTCCGACGGACAGCCGAAATTTGTTCGCGGAGGTTGTCAGAGCCGTTAGAGAAACCCAACCGAAAGCGGTGATGATCGAAAACGTTCGAGGGCTGCTGAGACCGGCGTTCTCGAAGTTTTTCGAGTACGTGCTGCTTCAGCTTTCACTTCCCGAAATCAAGCAAAAACCGAACGAGGATTGGGCCACCCATCTTTGTCGCCTCGAGAATCATCATACTCGGGGATCTCGGAATGGATTGCGCTACAACGTCGTATTCAGAAGTTTGAACGCCGCCGACTATGGAGTCCCTCAGAAGAGATTCAGGGTGTTCATCGTCGGCTTCCGCGCCGATCTCAACAAGTCCTGGCACTTTCCCGAACCGACCCATTCGCAGTCTTCGTTGCTTTACGATCAGTATGTCACCGGCGAGTATTGGGACCGGCATACCGTGCCTAACCGCGAAAGGTCTAAGCCGCCTGCAAGGTCTCTGAAGCAAACCGATTGCTTGAAGGATTCTCTCTTTCCACCGATCGAGAAGCCCTGGCGGACGGTTCGGGACGCTCTGCGCGGTCTGCCAGACCCCGTCGCGGTTCCGGATGATCGATTTGCGAATCACTTGTTGAATCCAGGAGCCAGAATCTATGCCGGACATACTGGAAGCCCTCTTGACGAACCGGCGAAGGCTCTAAAAGCGGGAGACCACGGCGTTCCGGGAGGAGAAAACATGCTGGCCTATCCCAGCGGCGAGGTTCGATACTTCTCGGTTAGGGAAAGCGCTCGCATCCAGACTTTTCCGGACAGTTACGTCTTTCGAGGATCTTGGACGGAGTCGATGCGGCAACTTGGGAACGCAGTCCCAGTGAGACTGGCTGAGTCTGTTGGAAGAAGCGTGATGGAAGCGCTCTCATGAGCCAAGATGCGCCGTTCAATCCGCTTGATAAGAAGAATCTCGGAGTCAGCGTCGTCGACGCATTGCTGCATAAAGACGTAATACCGCTCGAGTCTCTAGAGAAATTTACCGGCGTTGGAATCTACGCAATATACTACGTCGGCGATTTTCCGTCGTACAAGCCCGTATCCGACGGAAACGTCAACGGAAAATTCGATCTTCCTATCTACGTCGGTAAGGCCGTTCCGGAGGGATCCAGAAGAGGACTCGACGACGACAAACGCTCCGGGTACGGCAGTGAACTCTACGGTCGCCTGAAGAATCACGTGAAATCAATCGCGCACGCCGGCAATCTGAACCAGGACGACTTCTTCTTCCGATATCTCATCGTGGATGACATTTGGATTCCCTTGGGAGAAACATTGTTGATTAACAAGTTTCGCCCAGTTTGGAACAGTGTGGTGGATGGATTCGGAAACAACGATCCCGGTGGTGGACGAAAAGGTCAGAAGAAGTCCGCTTGGGACGAGCTGCATCCGGGACGCGGCTGGGCCGGATCTCTCACCGCGCACGACAAGAGCGTCGACGAGTTGCTCCGGCTGATCGACGAGCATTTTAAGAGAACACAGCCTCAAGGTAATGCCGAGGCCTGAATTAAATTAGCTCCAACGCCTATTACGTCGGCATGGATGTAAGTCAGCTGCGGCTGCCAAAGGGCACGGCGTGCGGGCCGTCGCGATACGACTTACATCCATGCCGACGTAATATGCTGCTAAGAAAACCGGCGAAAGAACCGGTCTGGCCGCGAGAGCAACCGCCGAACGGGGAGTAGGCGTTGTCCTATCCACCGGTGACCGCCGCCGCCCGTCTACCGCGCCCCCTACTCCGCGACTTCGATCAGCGTCTGCGTTTTCACCACGGCGTATTCGTCCGGGTAGGTGTGGTACGAGTGCAGGATGAGGCTGTTTTTTCGGGCGTGCGGGTCGAGGTAGCTGATGGGGGAAAGGCCCAGGCGGTCTTGCGGGCGGAGTAGGTATAAGACGCCCGTCTTTTCGCCGTCGGCGCGGATTTCATCGTTGAGATGAAAGAAAAGTTCGGGCGTCAGACGCTCCAACTGAAAACAAGTCTGATACGTGATCTCCGGGGCGGGTCGATACTGTTCCGACCGTTCGCCGGCGATGCGGTGCCCAAAAAGAAGACGGTGGTCGGGCAGCGGCGTCGATTGGTCGCCCAGCACTTCGACGAGGGTGTGCCCCTCGCGCCGCCATTCCACTACGTGACCGGCGGGCGTCAGACGGATCGACAGTTTGTAGCCGTCGCGCTCGAACGTCCGCAGCAGCAGCGTCTCAAAGAACTCCGGGTGGATCCACCGATCGAAGACTTGAAAAGTCAGGTCGGCGGTCGTCGGTCTTACAATCAAGTTGCCGTTCACCGGGCCGTCTCCGAGGCGCCTTCGTTTCACGAATCCTTCGTCGCACTCGGTCTCCCGTCGGACCGGATGGGCTTGTCGTCATGGTAACCTCGGGTCGAAGACGAGACAATCGCCGTCGCCGCCGATTCCCGCGTTCGACCGGTGTTTTCCACGAATCCCGCCGTCGGCCGTTCGCCGGCGCCGCCGAAGTGTACTGCGACGCCCCCACGCTTACGGCAGCGGCGGCACGTCCGGCAACGGCAGCGTCAAGACCTTTTTCGCGGCGTCGCCCTCGGTCTTGGGTTTCGCGCCGGTGGGAATCTTCGGCAACCCGATCGGCCGCGACGGCGGCGGGTCGCTCGGTTCATCGATCGGAACGTCGACGTTCGGCCGACCGATCGGCCGGCCGATTTCGTCCTCGCCGTCGGTCGCGTCGCCAATCGGCGGCTTCGCGCCGGCGGGCGCCTTCGGCACTTTCAGCCCGTCGCCGGGGGACGCTTTTTTCACCGGCGGCGACGGTTCCTTGACGGGAGCCTCGAGGGGAATGGCGGGCGCCGCCTTCGGAATGGACGGTGCCGGCGGCGGGTCGTTTCCTTCAGCGGCGGCCGGCATCACTTTGCCTTTGTCTACGAGCGGCGTGAAAGGTCGCGGCGCAGCGGGGCGTTTCTCCGGCTCGGCGGCGACCACCGGCGCAGCCGGTTTCTTCGGCGGCGCTTCGGCGAGGTTCCCCCGCGGTGGCGGCGGCGGGGCGACGGGTTCTTCGGCGACCGACTGGTCGGCCGTCGCGGCGGCGGCGGTTTCATCCGGCGGCGGCGGCGGGGCCATCCGACCGGGCGACGGTCGACCGGCGCGCGGCGCGCTGGGCGACGGCGGCCCGAAGACCGGCAGCGGTTCGTTCAGTTTCGGATGCAGCGTCATGCCCGATGCCGCGAAGTCGTTCCGCGACAGAAAGGCGTCGTCGACGGCGCCGAACGTCGGCGGGGGCCCTGCCGGCGGTACGGGGGCGGCGGGCGGCGCGGTGGCGACGGCGCCGGCCGGCGCGGCTCCGGCGGGGCGGAAGGACGAACCGGTCCGGGGGAAGTTGTAGTTCACCGGCTGGATGGTCCACGTCCATTCCTCTTGCGGCGGCGGCTGCGGCGGCGCGGCGTCGGCCGGTGGCGGCGACCCGGCCGTGGCGACCGCGTACCCGGGCGTCGGCGACGGCGCCGAGACCGCCGGATCCGGCGACACCCCGGTGACCGTGGTCGGCGGCGGCGGCGCGGCGGCGAAGATCGGCGGCTGCGGTCGGCTCAGCGTGTTTTCGATCGGTCGGCCGCCGGGGCCGAGCGTTTGCTGAGCGACCGCCACGTCCCGCCGACCCGTCGACGTGCAGCCGCCGGCGGCCGTCAAAACCACGAGGGCCATCGACGCGCGGCCGATCCTGGAAAGTTTTTCAGCCCGTCGGTGGGCTGGTCGTCGCGGTGTTGCCGCAACCGACGGCGTCCTGCCTGGCGTCATTCCTATTCCTCGTCCGGGCCGGGAAGATCGATTTGATACGCATAGGTCAGACGGCGGGTCGCACCGGGGGCGACGGTGATCGTCCAACGGATTTCGGTGAGCGGGCGCGTTCGGCCGATTTGGTTCGGCCGGCGGCGGATGCGGCCGTCGTCGCTGGCCGCCAAGCCTTCCCCTTCAAACACCTTGGCGATTTCCAGGGCGACCGGCGCCGGCCGACGGTTGTCGATGGTCAGCGAGCCGGCGATCTCGGCGTAGTCGTAGTGGCCGTTTTCGCGGCGGATGGCGGGCTGTTTGCGTTCCACTTCAAGTTCGGTGCGTTCCAGCCGTAGGCCAACCGCCGGTCCCAACCGCAACGTGGCCGCCTCCCCCGCCTCGACGCCGTCGAACCCGGCCGTCTCTTGCGGAACCCCGTCGACCGTGCGCACCACCTGGCCGGCGGGCAGCGCCGCCGCGCCGTCGTTCTTCCACCGCCACAACCGCACCCCCTGCTCGATCGGCGCCGCGATGGCCGGCGTGGCGGCGTTCGGCGTGGTCGTCGCTCCGACGTTCCACTCCACCAGTTCCTCGACCGCCGCCTCTCGTTCCAGAATCGTCGTCCGCGCGAGCCAATGCCGACGAACCGTCAACGGACCAACGTCGAACGCCCCCTGCACCGGCGTCGTTCGGTCGATGGGAAGCGGCTTGACCGGCGTTGACGATTCAAGATCGTCCGGCAGCGCCAGACTCAAGACCACCTTGTCGAAACGTTCGGTGGAAGTCGCGTCGGCGCGCGCGCCGCCCAGGCCGGCGAACGAAATCACGCCGATCAGCGACAACCGCATCCGGCCCTCGGCGAGCCGTTCGATCGTGTAGGTCGGCGTCCAGCGCGGCCCGCGCACCCAGGCGCCCGTCGTCACCTCGATCAAACCCGCCGCGACCGGCGCGCCTGGCTTCGGTGCGACGCGAACCGCGACCAGCCCTGCGTGGCCGCCAAACTCGGCCGACGGCGGGAACAACGTTTGCCCCATCGCCGCGCCGTTGGCTTTCGTCGCGACGGCGACCGTGCTGGGAACCGCGCCTTGGTCTAGAGCGATCTCGGCGCCTTCCTTCGACCAAGCGACCTGGCCGGCCCGTTCCACCCATGCCGAACCATTGCGATAGACGGTCAGCGACCGAAGCGCGGGCAGCTCCGGCCCGGCCGGCCGGGTTGGCGGCGCGCGAACCGGGTCGGCGGCCGCGAACGCCGCAACGGCGAAGACGATCGAGGGAACCAGCATCCTCGCACCCTTTCCGGCGAACGGCGGTCCACAGTGGCAGGTCGACGGCGCCCACCGTCAACGGGCGCGTTCTACCGTTCGCCGCCGTCCAGTGCCAGACCAGCCGCACCCCGCGACGCGCACCCCGCGAAAACGACCGACAACTCCGGAACGACCGATGAACGGTCGACGGTGAAAAAATGCAACGGAATCGTCGTTTTTCTTTTGACCTTCGTCTAAAGAGTCGTTAGACTACTTGGGTAGGGTGCCTGTAGATGCGGGCATCTTCTTTCTCGGCGAAGATCGCCATTTCTTCCGGCGCCTGTCGATGGGTGCCTTTGTTGGTTCGTGTCGGACCGACCCTACAGGGTCGCGGTCAGCGATTCGGCGTTTTACGTCGAAAAGTCTCTCCGCGAAAGAAATCGGAGAGAAAGTACGGCGGCGTGAGGCCGGCGTCTTTTCCTTCCAGTGTTTCGACGGACACGAACCATCACCAGGGTGAAGCCCGGACGGCCGAATCGGTCGATTCCCGGCGCAACCTCCCGTGCAAGCCGGAAGAGAAGCAAGATGCTCGTACTCACTCGCAAACCCGGTCAAGAATTGATCATCGGCGGCAACATCCGCGTCAAGGTTCTGAGCGTTTCCGGCGGCCGCATCCGCCTCGGCATCGCCGCACCCCCGGAAGTCGACATCGTCCGCGACGACGTCGTCCCCCACGAATCGAACGACGAGATCCAGACCGCCCGCGAACTCGTCCTAAGCTGACCGGCGGCCGGTCCGCTCTCGAACTTTCGCCCTGTTCCCGCGCCGCGTTCCTATTGGCGAACCGTTTCGTTCGAGCCTGCCTGCCTGCTTGATCTCGATTTCCTCATACTCACCCAGCCTATTGGGACGAACCTGCCGACTGGTTGGGGGTTTTGAAGGTCCGCCCCCTTCGGTCCGGCTTGGTTGGAATCTGCGCGGGTATTCTTTTGACTGGCTGTTCGCAGACATCATTTAAGATCAGGCGTCAAACGTGGACTCCGCGTTTGCAACTTGGATAGACTCGCCGGTCAGTGTTCTACTTCCTTCAACAATAGTTTGATTTCGTCGGCCGTTAGGTTGAACAATCGGAAAACCCGGTCGTTGATCTGCGCTTCGGCGTCCGCCAGACGACCGCGCAGCGACTCCACTTCCGCCCGTTTGCCATCCAGGTACGGTTCCCATTCATCGGCGACCGCTGGGTTTGTCAGTGGATTCCGTTTCAGTTTGAAACTGGTCTTCAGCGCTTCGCCTAGATCGACGAGTGGAAGCAACCACCACTCTTGCGATTTTTCATTCAGTTTTCCGACCGAATCGGCACGAAACGTGGTGGCCAGTCGCTTTCGCACCTGCTCTTCGATTCGATAACGCGCCGTTCCCAATTCGTTGCATTGCTCCGCGAGTCGGCTCAGAATCTCTCTGTCGGCCGACAATGCATCCGGGACCGGAATGTTCGACATGTACTGTGTGAACAAGCGGTATTGCCACCGATTTGAACGAAGTCGTAGTGGCTGTGCGGTCTTACTCACAAAAAACCAGGTTGACCACGACGATAGGATCGCCTGAACATAAGAATCATTGCAGGATGCTCCATAGACTGTGTTGCCAAAGCAACGCCCAGTAGAATCAATACTGAACCTGGGAGAATTGCCGATATCCGGCCACACAATTTTTGGTTTCCCGAAAAACTCCCAATACCCACACGACCGCAACTCCCACCAATGGCGACCTTGATCGCTTCGTGAAACAGCTTTGTTTCGATGCTCGGCCAAGTAGCCGTAAACCGCAGGATAGCACTGACTAAAGATATCTTCTGCCGCTTTGCCAGTATTGGACCACGGCCACGCGTAGTCTCCACTCGATTTTATAGCGAGGACATACTCGCCCGAGTCTTCAACATACCACGGCCGAACATGTTTTCCCTGAATGAAAGGCAACAGCAAGTCGCCAGAATTCGGGTCGTCTTGAAGAAGTTGCTTGCGTTGGATCTCGTCGATCACGAAGACTTCAGTCAGTCCAGTTAGGATTCCACGGTTAATCACCATGTCATCTCCTTCGGACATCCGCCTCCCATTCTCAGCCAACTTACGTCGCAATCCAATATTACGTCGGTAAATAACAATGTCGTAAAGATGACGGCGACGTGTCAGCGGTGTCACGTGTACTGCACTTCCGGATGTCTGAAGTACGACGCCACCTTCTCCGGCAGGTCGCGGAGAGTCTCCATGAACTCGTTCACT
>JBOFFD010000087.1:0-6673 GCA_051648425.1 Planctomycetia bacterium | reverse complement strand
GTTCAGCAAGGACGGCGAACGGATCGCCGTCGGCAGCAGTCTCGACGGCAAGGGGACGGTGGTCGTGTACCAGTACGCCGACGCCAAACTCGTCTCCACGTTCGAGGGACAGAAGGGCGCCGTCTATTCGGTGGCGTGGAGTCCCGACGGTAAGACGGTGGCGTCGGCCGGCTTCGACGGCGACGTCCGTCTGAACGACCCGGCCGACGGCAAACTGCTGAAGGTCTTCTCCTCGGCGCCGCTGACCCCCGCCGCCGCGGTCGCCGGCAAGTAAGACCACCGACGAACGCAAGGCTTCTTCGATAGCCGCTTTCCTCAGCGGCGCGTCCTACTCCGGTCGACTGCCCGACGAAGACGCGCCGCTGAGGAAAGCGGCGGCTAACGAAGCCAAAGAACATTAACTCTGAATCACGACGTCGACGAACTCAAGGGACCATCCATGACCTGCACCCGCGTCTTACTCGGCGGTTTGATCTTCTTCTGTCTGAGCGCGGCGCCGCCAACCTCGTCTTACGGCGCCGAGCCTGCCGGCTCGGCCGACGTGAAACCGTCGCTGCCCGAAGGCGTGCCGGCCGGTGCCAAAGTCGTCCAACTCTTGGTCAAGCCAGAGAAGATCGAATTCGCCGGTCCGTTCGACTACGCCCAGCTTCTGGCGACGGCGGTGCTCGACAACGGCGACCAGATCGACGCCACCCGGTTCGCCACGCTGGAAGGCGCCGGCGAAACGGTCGTCGTGTCGCCGCGCCGCATGGTGCGGCCCGGCAAAGCCGGCTCGACGACGCTGGTCGTGACCGCCGGCGGCGTAAAAGCTTCGGTGTCGGTCGTCACCGCGGCGTTCGCAGCCGCCGTCCCGGTCGACTACGTCGCTCAAGTGCAGCCGGCGATGTCCAAGATGGGCTGCAACCAAGGGACGTGTCACGGCGGCGCGCAAGGTAAGAACGGCTTTCAACTGTCGCTCCGCGGCTACGACCCGATCTTCGACCACCGCGCCTTGACCGACGACCTGGAAGGCCGGCGCATCAACCGCTCGGCCCCGGACCGCAGCCTCATGCTGCTGAAGGCCACCGGCGACGTCCCGCACATCGGCGGCGTGCTCACCTCCCCCGGCGAAACGTACTACCGCATCCTGCGCGACTGGATTGCCGCGGGCGCCAAGCTCGACCTCGCCAGCTCGCGCGTCGTCAAGTTGGAAGTGGTTCCGGCCGAGGTGGTCGTGCCGCTGCCGGGCATGAAGCAACAGTTGGCGGTGTACGCGACTTACGCCGACGGCAAGCGGCGCGACGTGACCGCCGAGGCGTTCGTCGATTCCAGCAACACCGAAGTGGCCGAGGTGGATAAGACGGCGCTGGTGGCGGCCGTCCGCCGCGGCGAAACCGCCATGCTCGCCCGTTACGAAGGATCGTACGCGGCCGCAACGATCGTCGTGATGGGCGACCGCACGGGGTTCGCGTGGGACGCCCCCGCCCCGACCGACGCGATCGACCCGATCGACGTGCTGGTGTATAAGAAGCTGCAAAAGGTGAAGGTGAAGCCCAGCGGCCTCTGCACCGACGAGGAATTCGTCCGCCGGCTGCACCTCGACCTGATCGGCCTGCCCCCGACCCCGGAGGAATTGCAGACTTTCCTCGCCGACGCTCGGCCGTCGGCCGTCAAGCGGTCGGTCCTCGTCGACCAACTGCTGGGCGGACCGGAATACGTCGAATCGTGGACCAACCGTTGGGCCGACCTTCTGCAGGTGAATCGCAAGTTCCTCGGCACCCGCGGCGCCTGGGCCTACCGCAACTGGATCCGCTCGGCGGTCGCCTCGAACATGCCGTACGACGAATTCGTCCGCGAGATCGTCACCGCCTCCGGCTCGACCATTCAGAACCCGCCGGCGTCTTACTATAAGATTCTGCGCGACCCCGGCGACACCATGGAGACCACCACCCAGCTCTTCCTGGCCGTCCGCTTCAATTGCAACAAGTGTCACGACCATCCGTTCGAGCGCTGGACGCAGGACCAATATTACAACCTCGCCGCCTACTTCTCGCAGGTCGGCCGCAAGGATTCGCCCAACTCGAAGGAGCGCATCGGCGGCTCGGCCGTTGAGGGCGCGCTGGCCGAGTTTGAAGTCGTCTACGACGTCGGCGGCGGCGACGTCACCCACGTCCGCACCGGCCAAATCGCTCCGCCCAAGTTCCCCTACGACCACGCCGACCTGGCGCCGGCCGACGCCTCCCGCCGCGCGCAGCTCGCCCAGTGGCTCACCTCGAAGGACAACCAGTACTTCGCCAAAAGCTACGTCAACCGGTTGTGGAGCTATCTGCTCGGCGTCGGCCTCATTGAACCGGTCGACGACATCCGCGCCGGCAATCCGCCTTCGAACCCGGAACTGCTCGACCTGTTGACGAAGGACTTCATCGCTTCGGGCTTCGACGTTCAGAAGCTGCTGCGCCGCATCTGCAACACCCGGACGTACCAGCATTCGATTCAGACGAACCCGTGGAACGACGACGACGTCGTCAATTATTCGCACGCCCTGGCCCGACGGCTGCCCGCCGAAACGCTGTACGACGCGATCCATCACGTCCTCGGCGTGACGCCGAAGCTTCCCGACGTGCCGGCCGGTTTTCGCGCCAGTCAACTGCCCGACTCCAACGTCAGCGTCGGCGGCGGCTTTTTGGAACTGTTCGGCAAGCCCGCCCGCGAAAGCGCTTGCGAATGCGAACGGTCGTCGGGCATGATGCTCGGCCCGATCTTGAACCTCGTGAACGGCCCGGTGATCGGCGAAGCGGTGCGCGACCCAAACGGCCGGTTGGCGAAACTGGTCGCCGGCGCCACGGACGACGCCGCCGTAGTGCGCGGCGTATTCCTCGCTTTGCTGTCGCGCGAACCGACGCCCGCGGAAACGGAAGCGGGCGTCGCGGCGCTGAAGAGCTACGTCGACGAAGTGGCGAAGCTTCAGGCGGAGTTGAAGACCTACGAAGCGACCCTGCTGCCGGCGGCGCAGGTGGCGTGGGAAGCGGAGACCGTCAAGACGCCGGCGTGGCAGCTCTTGACGCCGGTGAAAATGGAATCAACCGGGAAGGCGACGATTTCGCGGAAGGACGATGGTTCGCTGTTCGTCGGCGGAGAGAAGCCGCAAACCGACACGTACACGCTGACCTTCAACACGCCGCTTGTGAAGATCGGCGGCGTGAAGCTGGAAATGATAGCCGATCCGGAACTGCCCGCCATGGGTCCGGGACGCGCCTCCAACGGCAACTTCGTGCTGTCGGAACTGACCGTCGCCGCCGCCCCGACCGACGGCTCGTCGGCGGCGGTTCCGGTCCGATTCGATCTAGCGTCGGCCGACTTTTCGCAAGACAACTATCTGGTCGCGATGGCTATCGACGGCAACCCCGGCACCGGGTGGGCGCTCTCGCCGCGTTTCGGCCAGTCGAACACGGCCGTCTTCACGACGGCCAAGTCGGTGGAAATCGGCAAGCCGACGACGCTGACCGTCACGATGGCGCAAAACCACGGCGCTGAGCACACCATCGGCAGATTCCGGTTGTCCGTGTCCGCCGAAGGCTTGAACACCGTGCCGCTCCCGGCGCCGATCGCGGCCATACTGGCCGTGCCGACCGACAAACGCACCGACGCCCAAAAGCAGGCGGTGGCCGCGCACTACCGCTCCCTCGACCCGACGCTCGCCCGGCTGACCAAGGCGATGGGCGACGCGGCGTCGGGGGCCGACCCGCGAGTGTTGGGCGCCCAAGACATCGCCTGGGCGCTGCTGAACACGCCGGCGTTCTTGTTCAATCGGTAAGAAAGACTCTTGCTGGTTCTTACCGCTGAATCTTAATCTTTGCGGGACGGTCGGACGCGGCCGTCCCGTTTTCATTTCCTGACGGAGTACATACACCCTCGCCGGGAGAAGGATTTTCGTGACCGAACCCGCGCCCGCCGCCGATCCTTCACCAGCGCCCGCCGTGCGGCGTGGGTATGAGTTCGCCGTCGGCGGGGGAGCGGCCGTCGCGGCGGTCGGCATGATGCTGCTGGCGTGGTACGCTCCGCTAGGCATCCCCGGCGAATGGACGTGGCACCGGCTGCCGTTCGGCCCCTCGCCGTTCGACTGGTTGCAATCGGTCGCGGCGGTGGCGCTGCTGCTGGCAGTGGCGGTCGGAGGGTTGCGCGTCCTTCGCGCCCGCAGCGAAGGATGGGCGGCGGCGCTCTTGCCGTTGCTGCTCGTCGCCGGCGGCTTCTTTCAGTACGCGGCGTGGCACCTGCCACCGGAACCGCTCGGCCCGGAACGGTGGGCGCACTCGCTGACGAATCCGCACGCCTCGGGCTACTTCACCCACGCCCGTCGCATCGGCGACCTCGACGCATTTCTGCGGAATTACGCCGACTGGATCAAAGCGCAGGACAGTTTCCACGTCGGCACGCACCCGCCCGGCTTGTTCCTTTTGTGGCAGGGACTGCTCGACTTCCACGGCCGTCGACCCGAACTGGCGAAGCAGATCGCCGAGGCCGCTCCGGTGCGGTTTCAGAACGGCTTGCGGCAGTCGGCGCCGCCGGGCCGACCGTGGTCGACCGCTCAGGCCGCCGCCCTCACCACCGGCCTGTTTCTTCACTGGGTCGCACTTTTGGCGACCGCGCTGCCGATCTACGTCGCGGCCCGCTTCGGCGCCTCGCCGGCCCACGCCTGGTGCGCCGCCTGCCTGTGGACGACCGTCCCCGCCGGTCTGCTGTTTCTTCCCGTCGGCGACGTCCTCTTTCCATTACCCACGATGGTCGCGGTCTGTTGCGGCATGGCCGCCGCGACGACCCGTTTCCCGGCGGCGGCGTTCTTTTTCGGTCTCGCGGCGGGCGTTGTGATTTGCTTCGGGTTGTGTTTCAGTTTGGCGTTCGTGGTGGTGATTGTGTTGGTCGCCGGCCCCACCTGTCTGAAAGAACTTTCAGAACTCGTGGAGCCGAATCGAGCTTCCCGGTGGTGCTTGGTCTGGCGGTCGGCCTCGGTTGCGCTGGGAATGGTTTTCGGACTGCTGCTGCCGATCTGGGGCGTTTGGTCGACGTACGGCCTGAACTTGCCGGCCGTCTGGCGGACGAACCTTTCCAAGCACGCCGGATTCTACGAAGCGATGCCGCGCAGTTGGCAGTGGACGTGGGTGAATCTGATCGAGTTCGCGGTGGCGTTGGGGCCGGCGGCGACGGTCGCGGGGGCGGTGGGCGTCGGCCTGGCGGCGGTGCAGGGTTGGCGGGCGTTTCGCGGCCGGCGGGCCTTCGCGGCGTGGGTGCTGTTGGCCCTGTGTTGGGCCGCGGCCGTAGCCGCGTTGGACGCCAGCGGCCGCAACCGCAGCGAGGTCGCCCGGCTGTGGATTTTCCTGACGCCGCTTGCTACGATTGCCGCGTTCCCGGCCGTGGTCGCCCCGCGCGGCCGTTGGTTGGCGTGGCTGCTGGCCTGCCAAGCCGCGGTCGCGCTGGTATTGGCGACGACGGTCGAGCCGCTGCTGCCGATCGCACTGACGCCGCAGGAATCGCCGCCGCCGGCGCCTCCCCGCGCCGCCGCGACGAGCGACACGGGAACGACGAACGCCGTGTCCGCCGCTTGGCTGGATTCGTAGAGCGGCGATAAGACATCGATGGTCAGGGAGTGAACGCGAATGGAATGGTTGGAAGAACCGCCGGCGTCGGAACCGATCCCGACGATCCTCCTTCCGACGGTTTGCTCGAGTCGCACGGTTCGAGCCGCCGGCGACAAAGCGAAGCAGGAAGAGTTCGACGAAGAGTTCGACGACGAGCCGGACGAAGAGTTCGACGACGAAGACCTTGAGGAAGAAGCCGACGAAGGCCTTGCGGATCTAGACGTCGACGACGACCTCGACGAACTGGAAGACTACGAAGAGGAAGAAGAACTCTTCGAGGACGACGACGAGTTCGAGTCGGATTACGATCCGTATAAAGACGACGGCTTTGAAGACGACGAAGATTTCGAGGACGAAGAAGAAATCTGAGTCGTCGATCGTTCCACTCGAAGTTTTCTTCGACGATCCACCACCGGCGGGAGGACCGCGTTGGCCCGTTTGCGACCCCTGCTGCGGTGGATCGGCGCCAGTTGGGCTCGTCTCAGCTACAGCCACTTCACGGAACCGGTGTGGCTTGAAGTCAACAAGATCGACGTTCCGGTCTTGCCGGCCGGCCACCCGTTGGTCGGCCTGCGCATTCTGCATCTTACCGACTTCCACCTGTGCAGCCGGGTGCCGGCGGCGTTCGTGCGACAGGCGGTGGACCGCGGCCGCCGCGAACAGGCCGACCTCGTCGCGCTGACGGGCGACTTCATCCACTCCGGGTTCCACCACGTCGAAGCGGCCGCCCGAATCGTGGGTCGGCTTGAGGCGCCGCTTGGCGTCTACGCCGTGCTGGGCAACCACGACTACGCGGTGCGAAACAAGTTCGGCCTAAGCCGAAAACCGAAGCTGGCCGAGGCGGTCCGCACCGCGTTGGAAGCCCGCCGCATCCGCGTTTTGGAGAACGAAAACGTCGTCGTACGGCATCGCAAGGCGCCGCTGGCGGTGGCCGGCGTCGCCGACTTGTGGTCGCGCGACTGCGACCTGCCGAAGGCGCTGGCGGGGCTGACGGCGGAAACCCCGCGCGTGCTGCTGGCCCACAACCCCTTCACCGCGGAATCGTTGGCGGGCGCCCGTTG
>JBOFFD010000086.1:0-6346 GCA_051648425.1 Planctomycetia bacterium | reverse complement strand
GCGTCGTCTCATGCCCGGCCTGGTACGTCCGCAGTTCGACGTCCAGCCCGGCGCTATACAGAAGGTGTTGCGCTTCGACGGCGCGGGCCGGCGCCACCGAACGGTTCCTCACCCCTTGACCGATGAAGATTGGTCCCGGCGCCCCGCGACGGTGACGCGCGAGCGGCAGCGGGCCGCTCGGCAGCCACCCGTTCAGCACGACCGCGCCGGCGAACTTCTCCGGGAAAGACAACGCCAACCGATAGGCGACGCTGCCTCCTTCACACGCGCCGACCAGAAAGATTCGGTCGGGGTGGATGTTGCAGACGTCGACGGTTTCGGCGACCGCCGTCAGCACGTAGTCTTCAAGGACCGAATCGCACCGCCGGCCGCCGCCCCAACCGTAGCCGGGAACGCCGTCGCGGCGGCGGACCTTCGTGGGTCCGCGCAGACTGAGCCCGATGTAATTCCGCTGACTCAACGACGGCAGTGCGTCGAGCCATTGATTTTCAGATTCACCGTGGCCGTGCAGAAAAACCAACAGAGGGTACGAGTAAGCCGGTTCATACGCTTTCGGCAGAACCAGCGAGACCGGCTGTTTGTCGACCGTGTCGAGGACGCTGTGATAGACGCCTTCCGTGAGCACCGGCTGCACCGGCGGAGTCGGGGTTTCCATATCCAATCGTTGACTCCCGCAGAGCGCGCGAACCGTGGGACCGACACCCCTCGGCCTCGGCACTCTTCCTTGACCACGCCTTCGCTTCACACCAACGATAGGACTTCTTTTTCGCGCCGTCAATCGAATCTTCAGCCGAAATGCTTCCCTGAAAAGACTTTGCTTTGCGCCGGGTGAGCGTCGCACCGGTTGCGTTGGCTGCTCCGCGTCTACGAGTTCGTCCTAGACTTCTCGGCGCGCCGATGGTGGAACCTGCACAGTCTGCAACGAGTGGAAGGGTGTAGATCTTAGCGATTACGCCGATTCCAGCGGCAGGGGGTCGTCCCAACCGTCGAACTGACGTTGGAGTTCCGCAAGCGTGATCGGTTGAAAGGGAGCCTGCATGCGACGGTCCGATTCCTCGCGTCGGTCGCCGGCGGGGTCCAACACCCGGTCGACTTCCATTTCCAACTGGCGCAGCCAGAGTGGAACCTCCAGCCCGGAGCCGGTCGGTTCGACGGCGAAGACCTCGATTTCCCGTTGCAGTTCGTCGAAGGCGGCGGGGTGGTCGCCGCGGCGGGCGGCGTCGACGGCCGGCTCGACCCCCGCCAGAATTCGGTCGAGCGCCAACGGCTTGACGAACCGTTCCTTCAATCGGTCGACCACGCTGGCCAGCCGAAGACCGAACTTAGCGTGAAGCGATTCCAGCGTCTCAAGGTAGCCGTCGGCCAGTCGGGCGGTTTCGCCGGCGAAAGCGTTTTCGAGCAACACCGCCGAATTGCGTCGGCCGCCGCGAGCGAGTACGTTGTGCGCGACGTACGCCGGCTGCAACGCCCACCAGTGCCGTTCGTACTGCGCCTTCAGTCGCGCGAATTCGAGCAGGATGTTCAGATTGTCGCCATAGTCGGATTGACTGGTGGTGGCGTTGTAATCCTTGTAGAGATCATAATTCTCAAGGACGATGCGGACGATGAATTCGATATGCTCGACGGCGTCGGACTTCTCGACGACCCTCTGTCGCACGTCGGCCGCCAACTTCGGCGCCGACGGCTCGGCGTCGGCCGCCTCTTTCGGCTTCCAAATCGGTCGGCGGTCTTCGTCGTCGGCTTGATCCAGCAGGTAGCCGACGTAGCCCGACGCCCCGCGCTGTACGATGCCGCGCAGGTTGGCGGGCGACAGGAACGACTGCGTGAACAGTTCGCGGCCGTAAGACTTGATGAACGCGACGGTGGCGTCCCACGCCGCCGGCGTCCCGCGCCGCTCCAGCTCCGACAGTTGCACGTTGTCGGTGTATTCGGTCCACAGCTTCGAGAAGCGCCCGACCAACCCGCCGACGAGGGAACTGAGTCGGCGGTCGTCTTGCAGGTCGAGGGGCCAGAGGGCGGCCGAGGCCGTCAGACTTTCCACCACCGCCTTGAAGCCGACGTGGAAGAGTAAGTTGAACTCGGTCACTTGGCGGACGTCGCCGCCGCGGGAGCCGGCGTGACGGTTTTCGCCGTGCAGCGACGACCGCAAGAGGTGGAATGTTTCGCGGTACAACCCCAACCGGGGCAGTTGAACCGACAGCCGGCGCAGATGGTCGCGGACGTAGCGGGCGTCGGCGATACCGCGCGGGTGGCCGCCCTTTTCCAAGGGCACGTACAGCGTGGTCTTCTCGGCCAGGGCCTCCAAGACTCGGGCGAGGCGGCGCGGCGCGTGCTCGCGGTCGCCGGCGCGCAGCGACCGTTCGACCAACACCGCCCGCGTCTCCCAATCGGCGAGGCTTTCCGACGACGGCTCGCCGCCGACAGGATCCGCGAAGCCAGCGGCGGCCGCCAACGCCAGCGCCGCGTGCGACATGTCGACCGCCGCCCCCATCGCGCGGTTGGCCAAGTCCTGGTGGACGGCCGACCGCCGTTGGAACTCGGCCATCGCCTCGGGCGACGCGCCCGCCGGCTCGCCGCGATGCAGGTGCAGTCCGTCGAGCAGTCGTCGCAGCTTATGCGCGTCGTCCCGCGCCCGCTTGGCCCAGCTTTCGACGCGGTCGCGGTGTTCGGGAACGGCGAGATTCCACGGAGCCGTCGCCACCAACTGCCAGAGCCGCGCGATCATCGAGAGGAAGCGCAGCTGTCGACCGATTGTTTCCGCTAGTTCCGCCAGTGGGTCGTCCTCGGCCGCGCCGCCGACGGGCGGCCCCGACAGCGTCGACCCCTCGACGCCGTCGGCGGTGCTGTCGCGGTAGGTCACGCCTTCGTAGGCCGCCGAGAAATTGCCTTCGTCGTCGTCTTCGTCGCCGACGGCGTCGGTCGCCCCTTCCACTTGTTCCGTCGGCGCGTCGTCGCCTTGCAGCCGCGGCACCACCCAATGGTCTTCGGCGTTCGCCTCCAACAGATCGAACAGCTTGCCGATCCACTGCAACCGCTGGGCGTCGTCGCCCGGCGCGGCGGGCGCCTCGCCGCCGTCGAGCCGACGGCACGGCGTCAAAACCGACGCCATCCACTGTTCCACATGCGCGTAGAACGACGGCTCGGCGTCGTCGAGCGGCGCTTGGTCGGCGTGGTTCAACCAGAGCATCAGCAGCGACGCCGCCGCCACCGCGTCGCCGCGCGCGAGCAGGGCGTCGACGACGAGATGGAACGCCTGCGGGGTGGTGAACTCGGCCGCGTGCAGTTTCCAGAACGCCAGGTTGCCGGTCGTCTCGCCCGACGCCCGCCACGCCGCCAACACCCGCGCGACGAACTGCGCCGAATGCAGCCGATCGCGGCCGGACACCCGCTTAACGTCCGACACTTCCATCGTGGCGTGCTTGTCCCACCAGTCGACTAGTTGCTCGAACTGTTTTTCGACCCGGCGCCGAACGGCTTCGTCGCCCGCGGCGGCCGCCTCGCGCAGCACCCGCGCGAACTTGTCGAACAGGTCGTCGACCAAGTCGAGCAGTTCCGGCACCCGTGGATCGACGACGCTGTTTTCCACCGCCGGGAAGAGACTGTACTGACCCTGAAAGCCCAGGATGTTCCACGGATCGACGAACGCCCCGCATTCGATCGCGCGGTGCAGCAGGTCTTCGGCGGCGTCGAGTTCGGCGACCGCGACGGCGTCGCGGGCTTCGGCCGGCCGATCGACCAACCGCTCGGCGGCCGTCAAGTGAATCTGCATCTCGCAGCGCAGTCGCACGCCCGGCGTGGCGATGCGGTCGATCTGTCGGCGGCCGGCGTCCGGGTAGCCCATGCGGGCGTACAATCGGGCCAGATGGTCTTGCTGCAACTGCCGCGCGCGCCGCTGCGCCAGAAACTGGTTCAGCCCCTGCCGAACGCCCGCGAACGCCTGCGCCCGCGCGGCCTTCTCGGCCCGCAGCCGGTCCCCGTGAGGGCCGGCCGTCGTCGATAGCAGCCATTCGTAGAACTGATCGCGCGTCCGCGCCACCTTCGGCACCAGCAGGCCTAGGTTGAGGTCCGATCCGTGCGCCCCCGGTCCGGCGCCGCTCACGCCCGAAGCCAGCAGCATCGTGCCGGCCAGCACGGCCGCCGCCTCGAACTCCGTTTCCTCCGGCGGCTGCTCGGCGTGGCCGCCGATCCACTGTTCCAAACCATCAAGGATCCAGGTCCGCAGCACGAACCGGCGGTAGAAACCGCGCTGGTCGATCGTGTCGGGGTCCCACTCGCCGAAGTTGTAGCCGGGCCGACGGTCGACCGGGTGGGAATGGTCGTACGACCGCGGGTCGAGGGCGAGTTCGTCGAGCTTCGATGGATCGAAGTGCACCCCGCGGACCAGATCGCCCGGAGCCTGCCGCAAGATTCCGAGCGTGCGCGACAGCACCGCCTCGTAGCGGCCGAAGGCGACGCCCGCGTCGCGAAGAAAGACGGGAATCGGCCGCACCCGTTCGTGCCGATACGGTTGCAGGCTGCCGGCATGTTCCAGGGCGGCCACCGGGCGGTGCCCGAGGAAGTCGTCAAGCCGATCGACGACGGTCGCCGCGAACCGTTCGTCGGGCGCCTCCCGCTTCGCCAAGCCGGCTTCCAGAACCCGCGCCATAAAATACGGTTGGTAAAGATCGGCGTCGGATGCATGGTGCAGCAGGTCGCGGTGATGCTTCCGATAGGCGGGCAGGACGTCGTTGAATGTTCGGCGCAGCACCGCCTCGGCCTGGGTGCAGTCGCGGAAAGTGGGCGTCCCGGCCGCCGACGCCGCGTGCAGGGCGGTTTCCAAATCGGCTCGCAGCGACAGCCACGGCGCGTCGACGCCGGCCGATCGCCGGTAGTAGTCGCTGACGGAGCGCTGAAAGGCGGCGCTGGGCGTGCCGTCCGAAAAGTTCAGGTAGCCCAACATTCCTTCCAACAGCTTGTCCACGTTTCGCCGATCCTCTCAAAGATTCCGATTCTCGCCGCCGGTGGGGCGGCCGTCCGTCCATGCTGACTGTTTCGGGCGTCGCGCCCCCCGCCGGCGCCGCCTGTGCATACTATAACCAGATCAACGCGGCTGGACCCGAAGCTTCGACCTTCGTCGCCCGCCGCCGACCGGAGAATGCCGTGGAAGCCGCGAAGACCAAGATCATTTACGACGACCACTGCCCGATGTGTACGACGCAGATGGGTTTGCTGTCGCGGATCGACGGCGGGCGCCGGTTGGAGTTCGTTCCGTTGTCCAGCCCGGAGGCGCTCGTCGCCGCGCCGGGAATCGAACCGGCCGAGCTGCAGGCGGCGATGCACGTCGCGGCGCCGAATGGGCGGCTGTACAAAGGCGCGCGGGGCGTTCGCTACATCAGCGGTCGGCTGTGGATCTTGTGGCCTCTCGCCGTCGTCCTTTGGATTCCCGGCGTCATTACCATCGCGGAATGGGTCTACCGGCGGATCGCCGCCAACCGCCTCGTTCTGAGTAAGGTTTTCGGTTGCACGACCGCCTGCAAGGTCGTCTTCCCGAAGAAAACCGCCGTCGCGACGGCGCCGACCGAATCACCGGCGCGCGTCGGCGAATCGACGTAGCTCAAGCCTTCTTCGCTTTTCGCGCTTTCTTCGGCTCGGCCGCCTTCGGCCTTGGCTCGCCGTCGAACGGTTGTTCGCCGTAAGCGGCGCGTGGCGGTTCGTCCGTTTCCTTCACTTCGCGACGCTGGCGCTCGAGTTCGGCGTGCAGTTCCTTCACGGCGTCGGCATAGGCCGGGTCGTTGTAAAAATTCTTCACTTCCCGCGGATCCTTCTCTCGGTCGAGCAGTTCCCAATCGTTCACATCGGGCTTGTAATAGTGAACGAGTTTGAAACGATCGGTCACCACGCCGTAATGGGGGCGCACCCGGTGCGGGACGGGGAACTCATAGTAGTGGTAGTACAGGCTTGTCCGCCAGTCGGCCGGCGCTTCGCCCCTGCACAACGGAAGGAAGCTGCGGCCCTGCATGTCGGTGGGGATCGGCGCGCCGGCGGCGTCTAAGAACGTCTCGGCGAAATCGAGCAGCGACACGATGCGGCCGTCGGCGCCGCCCGGCTTCGTCACTCCCGGCCAGCGCACCAACAACGGGCTGCGCAGCGATTCCTCGAAAATCCACCGTTTGTCGAACCAACCGTGTTCGCCGAGAAAGAATCCCTGGTCCGACGAACAGACGACGAGGGTGTTTTCGTCCAAGCCCTCGGCTTTCAGAAAATCCAACAGTCGGCCGACGTTTTCATCCACTCCCTTCACGCAGCCCAGGTAGTCGTGCATGTAGCGGTCGTAGCGCCAACGCACCAAATCCTTACCCGTCGGCGC
>JBOFFD010000085.1:0-1506 GCA_051648425.1 Planctomycetia bacterium | reverse complement strand
AAGGCGATGCACAGCCAGATACGCCCTCGGCGAATCTTCGACATCACCCGGCGCCCGCCTTCCCCGAATCGATGCTTGCTTCCGAACCCGCCCGCCTGCATCAATACGGCTGGCCGTTCGCCGTCCAACTTTGTTTTTTTGCGGCGAACCGACGGACGACCGCGCCCTCCTTCCAACGGAGGCTGGCGGAAAGCCGTTCGGCGCTGCAAGTGACGACGGATTTCTTTTTTGTTTTTTTAGATGGACCACGGAGGAAGGACGGCGGCATGACGACGATCGTCGACTACGGCATGGGCAACCTGCGGAGCGTTCAGAAGGCGTTCGAGAAAGTCGGGGAGGAAGCGGTGGTCAGTTCCGACCCCGACGTGGTCCGCAAGGCCGAGCGTCTGGTGCTGCCGGGCGTCGGCGCCTTCCGCGACGCGGCCGAGCAGTTGCGTCACAAGAATCTCGTCGAACCGATCCGCTCGCACGTCGACGCCGGCAAACCGTTCCTGGGAATCTGCCTGGGTTTGCAACTGCTCTTCGACGTCAGTTACGAAGACGGCGAATACGCCGGCCTGGGGCTGCTTCGCGGCAAGGTGGTTCGGTTCGACGCGCCGCCGCCGCTTAAAGTCCCGCACATGGGCTGGAACCAGTTGACGTTCGGTCGGCCGTCGCCGTTGTTCGCGGGGCTGCCCGACCGTTCGGAAGCGTATTTCGTCCACTCGTATTTCGTGGTGCCGGAAGATGAATCAGTCATCGCCGCCACGACCGACTACGCCGGCGAATTCACGGCGGCGGTGTGGCGCGAGCGGTTGTTCGCCACCCAATTCCACCCGGAAAAGAGCCAAACCGTCGGCCTTAAGATGCTGACCAACTTCCTGGGATGCTGAGCCATGCTGCTTTTTCCCGCGATCGATCTCCGCGCCGGCCGTTGCGTCCGTCTGAAACAGGGCGACTACGCTCAGGAAACGGTGTATAGCGACGACCCGGTCGCCGTCGCGCGGCGTTGGGCCGACCTCGGCGCCGACTGGATTCATCTGGTCGACCTCGACGGCGCCCGCGAAGGCCGTCCGATCAACACCGACGTCATCCGCAAGATCGTGGCGGCGGTGCGCGTGCCCTGCCAACTCGGCGGCGGTCTGCGCACCGACGACAGCGTCGACGCCGCCTTGAGCCTGGGCGTAGCGCGGGCGATCGTCGGCACGCAGGCCGTCAAGGAACCGGAGTGGTTCCTTCGGCTTTGTGAAATCCATCCCCGGCGCGTCGTTTTGGGCCTCGACGCTCGCAACGGCCAAGTGGCCACGCAGGGCTGGCTCGACACCTCGAGCGTGCGGGCGGTCGATTTACTCCAGAAATACGAAGCAGCGGCGTTGGGAGCGGTGGTTTACACCGACATCAGCCGCGACGGAATGCTCGGCGGGCCGAACGTCGAAGCGACCGCCGCGCTCGCCGCGTCGACCAAACATTTCGTCATCGCATCGGGTGGCGTCTCGAAGTTGGCCGACGTTTTGGAGGTGCAGCGGC
>JBOFFD010000084.1:0-9724 GCA_051648425.1 Planctomycetia bacterium | reverse complement strand
TCGTACAGTTCGTCCTGGGCGTGCATCCATTCCTTGGGCAGCCCTTTCAGAATGGGGTGGTCCGGGTCGCGGGCGGTGACGACGAACGGATGCTGTTTGCCGTGGCTGCCCCCCCGGCCGGCGGTCTTGTCCATCACGAACTTTCCTTCGCGCAGCCGCACGTAGGGGCCTGACTTCTCGGTCCGGCCGCCCCAGCCGCCGACGCCGATCATCGCGTTGTATTCCGGCCATTCGGGGAAGCTGTTGTTCGCCGCGTGGACGATGACGAGGCCCTTCCCGTCGCCGACGAACTGCTGCAGCGCCGCCTGCGTCGCCTTCGGCCACGCCTGCCCGTTGTAATTGCTGACGACGACGTCGTACTTGGCGAATTCCGGCGTGAAGCCGTCCATCGGCTGGCCCTGGGCGGGGGCGGTCGCCACGTCGACGGTGAACGATCCGCCGTCCTCCAGCGCCTTCTTTAAGACCGGCGTGGTGTCCTTCCAGGCGTGGTTGTTCTGACCGTCGACGATTAATGCCTTCAAGGGGCCGTCGGCCCCCACGGACGCGGCGGCGAGCAAAACGGCGAGAAACGGCGACATGGCGCAAACTCCTAAGGTGTACTCTTAATTCACGGTGACGAATCGACTAAACCGACGGCGGCTCGGCGATTCTTTTCAGCGACGCGACGAACGCCGCGTGTTCCGGACTGGCCAAACCCAGTTGAACGACGGCGGTCACTCGCGCCAAGTCGCCCGCGATCAGCGCCGCCGGATCGAGCCAAAGACCGGGAAAGACTTCACTGCGATAAAGACCGTCTTGCGACGGCATCGATTCGTATCGGCCGTCGCGTAAGACGAACCAATCGACCGCGGCATCGTCAATTCGCCACAAGACGTATTCGCGGACGCCGTTTCGTTGGTAGGCCTGGAGTTTGGCCTTGCGGTCGATGCTGATGCTCGAAGACGCGATTTCCGCCGCCAGTTCCGGCGCCCCTTCGATGTAATTTTCGACGATTTTCGTTTGTCCACCAAGACGCGGATCGATCAAAAGAAGCGCGTCCGGCTGCGGTTCGTTGTCCATGTCGAGGCGAACGGTCGCGTTGTCCGCTCCGAGCACCCCCGCCGTTTGGAACCGATAGAGGCTAAGCCAACCGATCAGATCGAAATGTTGACGGCCGTGATTGCCAAAAGACACCGGCGAGGGCATGCACACGATCCCTTCGATCAATTCCGCCTTCTTCACTTCGGGCATCGCTTCGTAGCGGCGGTGGAACTCGATGCGGTCGAGACGTTCGCCGTCGCGCAGCGGAGGAATCGTTCCGCCGGGATCGGACGCGGGGAGCATCGGCTCGGTTTGCGTCGTCGAACTCATGATTCGTCTCCAAATCCGTTCTTAGATCGCTGCGACGGCCTTCTGCAACGACACGACGAACGCCGTATGTTCCGCGCTGGCAAGCCCCTGTTGAACGACCGCGATCACTCGCGACCTGTCGCCCGCGACCAGCGCCGCCGGGTCGAGCCAAAGACCGGGAAAGACTTCGCTGCGATACAGACCGTCTTGCAACACCATCGGTTCGTATCGGCCGTCGCGTAAGACGAACCAATCGACCACGCCGTCGTCGACGCGCCATAAGACGTATTCCCGGACGCCGTTCCGTTGATACGTGCGGAACTTGGCGTTGCGGTCGATGCTGACACTGGACGCCGCCACCTCGGCGGCGAGTTCCGGCGATCCTTGGATGTACCGCCCAACGATCTTCGATTGCCCGCCGCGATTTGATTCGATCAACAAAACGGCGTCAGGCTGGGGTTCATTGTCGTTGTCGAGACGAACGGTGGCATTGTCTCCCAAGCGAACACCCGGCGTCTGAGCCCGATAGAGGTACAACCAACCATTCAAGTCGGAGTGCTGTTCGCCGTGGCCGTCCAACGATACTGGGGAGGGCATGTAGACGATTCCTTCAATCAGTTCCGCCTTCTTCACTTCGGGCATCGCTTCGTAGCGACGGTGGAACTCGAAACGGTCGAGATGGTCGCCGTTGTGCAGCGGCGGAATCGTCTCGGCCGGCGGCGGATCATTCGGCGTCGGAGCATCCGTGCGCGGTTCGGTCTGCGTCGTCGTGGTCATGCGTCGGCTCCTGGTCGTTACGATTTTTCGCCGGTCGGCCGGGCGTCTAAGATCGGGCGGTCGAAACCTTCGATGCGGTTGTCGGCCAGCCGCACCGCGGTCGCCTTCGGGCCGATGCGCACCCCGATGCGGTTCGCCGATCGTGTCTCTTTAATGCTGTTGCCGACCAGCGCCACGCCGTCGGTTTCGCCCTGCACGTCGACGGCGGCGCCGTCCACCGGGCCGTTGTCGACGAACCGGTTGTTTTCAATCGTATTGCGATGGCCGGCGAACGCCTTCGTTTCGTCGCGAAAGAGCAGGCCGTTGACGCCGCTGCGGACGACGTCGTTGTCGCGCACGACGTTGTCGACGTCGCGGTGGCCGATGGAGACGCCGTGCTTGCGGACGTCGACGATCTTATTCCGCTCGGCGACGCCGTGCCGAACGCCCCAGCAGAAGAAGACGCCGATTTCGGTGCGTTCGACGACGTTGTCGCGGATGATCGGCCGTTGCGACCCCGACCCCGGGTGTAGACCGAGCATGGCGTGGTCGCGCGAGCGGACTTTTTCCACCGTCACGTCGTGACAGATCTGCCAACTGATTCCGTCGCCGTTATAGTGGTGGACGTCGAGCCGGCGCATCTGAACGTCGCGGCAATCCTGCATGAAGACGCCGCCGGCGTAGTTGCCGTCGAAAAAGTCGTTCTCGCCGCGGTTGCCGTCGATGGTGAAGTCTTCGAGGACGATCTTTTCGACGTGGTCGCCCTCTAAGACGGGAAACAGCGTCGCGCAGGTCGGGTCGCCCTTCAGCCAAAGGCTTTCGCCGAGCGGCTTGTCGAGTTTGAATCGGTTCCCCGACCGCGCCACCAACAGGCGCTTTAAGACCGTCGGTCCGCCGTTGTGCGGATTCGTCGCCCGCAGCACGACGCCGTCGCCGAGTTTGATTTTCGCGAGCGCCGGGACGTCGGCCAGCGTGATTTCCTGGTCGTACCAGTCGGCGTCGGCGGCCAGCGGTACGACGGCGCTCGGTTCCTTGCGAAACACCGTGCCGCCGCCCGACCCCAGAATCCGCACGCCCGACCGCAAATGCACCGGGGCGCGAAACCGAAAGACGCCCGGCAGCACCCGGACGTCGCCGCCGCCGCGGGCCGCGACCATGTCGACCGCCGCCTGCACCACCCGTTCCGTCTCGCCGCGCAGATCGCCCTCCGTCGCACCGACGGTGACGGTGTACCGGTCGGCCCATTCCGGTTCGCGACGGTCGCCCGAAATCGCCAAGCGGTCGGCCGGCGCGAGCGAATCCTCGCCGCGGACGGTCGCCGCCGCAAACACGGAACCTGACGCAACGGCCAAGAATTGACGGCGGGACGGCGAACAAGGGAAGGACTTCGAGCGAAGCATGTGCTACCTCCGGAGGGGAGACGACGCGGCGCGGCGGGTTCAGGGCGTCGGATGATCCCTTCATGGTATGGAGCGCCGCCGGATCGGCGAAACCGGTCGTCGTAGACTGCGATCGTCCGAAATGGAACGCCGCGTCGAGGCGGAGGATGGTCATGGAAGTGGTACTTCGAAAATCACGAATGTTCGTCGTTTCGATGTTCCTGTGCGCCGCCGGATTTCTTCTTTTCACAGTGTTCATCGCTACGGCCAACTACATCGAAGAAACCCGCGCCCATCTTCCCGATGCCGATCCGCTAAGCCGGCCGAAGCCGATTCCATCGTATGTTCTGGCGCCGGTCCTGGGCGGTGTTGGATTGATGTCCGTCGCCTGCGTCTATGCAGGCGTCGCTGCGTCCAAGGGGCATCTCAAACTGTTCGGGACGTCCATCGAATGGGCGGGGGCGTATCGAAAGGAACTCGGCGACGCGACGTCGGCGACCCGGGTTCAGTGGCGAACTGGGCCGCAGGCGACGATTCACTACATCTTTCGGCCGACTATGACCATCGATCTTACGAACTACGACGACGCCGATCGGTTGAAATTCATCGAGTGGCTGCGACGGTCGGTCCCCGAAGACCGGCAGGAAGATTGGCCCGAGTTCTGTCGTCACACGGCCGCGCCGTTGCGGCGCCGAGTCGACCTTGCCGAAGGCCGCCGCGTCCTTGATCCGGCGACGGAGGTGATGCGGTCGCGCGGCGGCATCGACCGGCAGTACCTTGTCGCGGCGCCGATCGTGTTGGTGGTGGTCACGGGACTCTGGTGGGCGACCGGAATCGTGCTGCCGTTCGCAGCGCTGCCGGTCCTGGCGGTCATCTGGTTGATCGCTCGATCTCAGATTCCGAAACAGGGTCTTGTTCGGCTGCGCCGTCCCAAGGATGAAGAAGGGCTTCAGGGAAAGACGATCTTCGCTTTCCTTATGATGTTTTCTTTCTTTGGGCTACCCGCTTATTTCGTACTTTCCGCCATGCGAATTCTTCCGTTCAGCGCGGGGCAGGCTCGGCCGTTTGAACCTTACCGGCTTTCGGTCTTTCTAGTCTTTTTCGCGGTTGGGCTGGTGGGATTCTTAGTCAGCGCGCGTCGGCAAAAGGAACGTAGAAACGCCCGGTGGAGCGTTGAGCGCCGCGAAGCCTTCGCGGAGTGGGAGAACGGACGTCCCTCGACGGACGCACCTTGAAAATCGATCCGATCGGCCCTCGCCGGTTCGTCGAACCGGGGCGAAGTCAGCTTCGTTTCGGTTTGGCGGTGTGCGAGAAGCAGGTGTAGCAGTAGCCGGGGCCGCCCGCCATTGTTTGGGCGACGTGACCGCGCAGGTCGCCGACGGCTTCGGTCACTTCCTTCGGCATGGCGTATTCGTCGCCGCAACTGTCGCACTGGTGCAGTTCCCACTTCTCCAGGAAGTTGGCGAAGTGGTCGTGCGTTTCCTTGGTGACGCTGCCGGTGCCGCGGCACAGCGGGCAGGCGATGCCGAGTTGCGAGTAGATGGCCCGCCGGATGAAGTCGCTCTTGTTCGGCAGTTGGTCGAGGAAATTCGCCAGTTCCTCTTCCACCTTGAACGCGACGACGGTCGTCTTCGGCGTCTTTTTCGTCATGGGAGTTCGTTCCTTTGCTCGGCCTTCCATCGGAAGTGTACCGGTGCGGGCGGGTGGTATCCAGGGTGCGCGACGAGAAGCTGACGAAGTCGAAGGGTTTTCCCCGGCAGGACCGCCGCCGGATTTTTCCGCGGCGACGGTTTCCGCGTCCGGTTTTTCGGGCGGATGCTGATGCACCAACGTCAGGCGCGCGAACGTCGTACCCGATTCTAGTGGACGAGACGGCGGCGAACGGCGAGGGGGCGGACATGCTGGGCATCGTTCTGCTGACGGCGACGGCCGGCGTAACGGTCGATCTCGACGCGACCTTGGCCGCCGCGATCAAAGAGGCGGGGTATCACACGGTCGGGGTGGCGCCGCGGTTGTCGCCGACCAGCCCCGGCGGCGCTTCGGCCGATGCGAAGATCGGTCCCGGAGCGGCGCTGTACGCCGATCTCTTGGCGACGGCGCTGGAAGCGCATGCCGACGGCGGGTACAAGGTGGTCGGGCCGCGGACGACCACGCCGGCCTTCGCCGAGGCGACCGCCGCCGACTTCAACGACGCCGGCCGGCTGCGGGCGCTGGCGGCCCGTTGCGGCGCCCTGGACGCTTTGGTCGTCGGCACGTTGGACGACCGACTCGGTCTGCCGTCGCGCGACCTCTTGGCGCGGGTGCAGCTTCTCGACGTCGCCAGCGGGGCCACCCGGGCGTCGGCCGCCGAGCCGGTGCCGCTGACCCTCAGCGACGCCGGCTTTCTCGGTCGCAGTTTCGAGGCCCGCCGGTGGACCGCCGACGGCCTCGTCAATCTGGCGATCGATCTGCCGGATCCGCTGGCGTTCGGCGTCGGACCGGCCTGGGAACGCAAGCAATTCCAGCAGTTGCGCGGCTACCCGACCCACCCGTTCGACGACCCGGCGTCGGCCTTCGAGGTAGAGCTGGAAGTGAACGACCGGCCGCGACCGCCGCAGCGCCTCGGCGACCGCCTGTACGCCGCCGTCGAACCGGGCGAGGAATACACCCTGCGGGTGGAAAATCGCTCGCCGCGCGACGCCTGGATGCTGCTGTACGTCGACGGCGTGAATACGATCGGCAAGACGACCGAGGCGCCGGCCGACGCGCCGTACGGCCGGGCGTGGCACCTTGATGCGAACAGCGTCGGTCGGATTCGCGGCTGGTACACGCTGGACGAAGGCGCGCCGGCGGTCCGCGAAGCGTTCGAGATGACCGTGGCCGACCAGGGGGTGGCGGCGACGCACCGCCCCAACGCCCGCTACCTGGAACCGTTGCGGCAGATCACGGCCCTGTTCTACACCGTCGGCCTGGAGGGCGTCCCCGAGGCGCCCAAGCTGCGGCAGTTGCACGTCGGGGCGTTCGCCACCGGCGCCGGCCGGAAGGCGACGGGGGTCGAATTGAAGTACGCCGAAGACCGCCCGCCGCGCGGCGCCCTCTTGGCCGCCGGCACGCTGTATTACGCCCCGAGAAGCGAACTCGACGCGGAGTAAGACGCCGAGTTTCTTAAGTCGTGGGGTCGATAAAGTTAATGTAGGGCGGAACTCCGGTCCGCCACGAAGGAGCGTTGGGACGGGACTCTTACTCCGCTCGTTAGGTAAGACGCCGCTTCCGTCCCCGCGCTGCTCCGGGGCGGACCGGAGTTCCGGCCTACGATTGGCGCCTCTCGTCCCAACGAAAGAGACTTAGCGGTGGGCGGCGGCGCGCAGGCGGTTCAGACGGCGGACGATTTCGGGCACGGCGTCGCCGGCGGCCGCCAGGATCAGCACCGCGCCCAGTTTGTTCAGCCGGGCCGACAAGTCTTCGTACGCCCGGCGGTGCCGGACCATATCGAGCTGCCACACCGCGATCGCCGGGTTGGTGAAGCGCCGTTGCATCGGGTCGCTGGCCGCCAGGGTGGTGTCGGGCCAGTCGTCGCTCACCGGGGTCGGCATGCCGCCCGGCCACGGCGCCACCACCACCACCTTGTGCCGGCGGGCCAGCGCCACTTTGATCGCCTTTAAGAGCGGCTCCCAATGGTCCGGCAGCTCCAACAGGTCGGCGACGACCACGAACATCTCGTTGTCCTTGCCGTGCGCCACCGCGCGTAAGAGCGCTCGGCCGGCCACCTCCAGCTTCTCCGGGTGCGCGAACAAGTACTCGCCGTTGGGGGCGTGCAGCGGCCGGGGGAAGGGGGCCTGGTGGCGCGACAGAAACTCTTGCACCGCCGCGCTGAAGCGGTCGTCGTCGTACAGCAGGACGGGCATCGACCCCGGTCCGCCGTAGCGCGGGTCGAGCGCCAAGACGCCCGCCAACTGCTTGCGACGGCGGCGGGTGCGCCAAAGCCGGCCGAGGCGTCGCACCAGCCGTTGCAGACCGACGAACACCGCCGTCACCCCGGCGACCAGCGCCGCCAAGTAGATGACGCCGAGTCCGGGAATGTCTTCCAGCGCCTCGATCGAACCGACGAAGTAGAACATCGCGCCGCCGCCCAACGCCAGGGCGATGCAAAAGAGATAGATGGGGGCCGGCAGCGAAAAGCGCGGCAGCCGTTGGTACCAGGTGCCGGGCTGATTGACCTCGGGCGTCACCAGTTCGGGGTAGACCTCTCGCGTGAAATTGAGGGCGGGGGCGACGAGGTCGTCGGCCGGGCAGTAGGTGGGGCGCGGCGGCCGGGCGACGGCGGCGGCCAAGGCGGCGCCCAACCGGACGAGTTGCCGCGGGCCTGATTCGGGCGGCAGGATTTCGACGCCGCGTTCGTCGAACAGGCACAAGCCGACGGGGTCGTGCTGATCGGCGAGATGCCGGGCCAGCGACGCCGCGATCGCCGCCGCCCGGTCGAGGCCGGTTCGTCCCGGCGGCCCCAGCCGCATGCCGTCGGAAGCGTCGACCATCAGCGTGCAGCGGATCGGCACTTCCGATTCGTACTCGCGGGTCATCAGGCAGTCGCGGCGGGCCGACACCTTCCACGCGATGCTTTTCGGTGGGTCGCCCGGCTGATACTCGCGCAGGTCGAGCAGCTCGCCGCCCGACCCCGGCCGGCGGTGGCGATGCACCCCCTGGGCCGGCAGGAAGTTCATGCGCTTGGCGACCGCCACCGGCTTGCCGACGTCGATCATCGGCGGCAGCACCGTCACTTCCACCGGCGCCCGCAGGAACCACCAGTCGAAGAACAGCCCTTGCAGGTCGGCCGCCTCGACGCGCAATCCCTCGAAGCGGATCCGCCCCGCCCGCTTGGTTTGAATGCGGTACGACCACTTCAGCGGTTCGTTGTTGGAGAGGCGTCCTTCGAGCGTGGTCGAGCCGTCCAGCAGGTCGACGTCGGGCGTGCGGTCGATGAAGCGAAGCCAGGGGAAGGACGCGGCGGCGGAGCAATGGATTTCGACTTCGACGAGAACGGGCTGACCCGCCCAGAGGGTGGCGCGGTCGACCGGCAGGCCGTTGAGGCGCCGTTCGACGCGCAGCAGCCGCCGGGCGCCCTCGGTCCGCAGCGAGAAGACGGTCCACTCGGCGGCCAGCCAAAGGGCGGGCGTCAAGGCGAAGACGACCAAGTCTTCCTGCTCGAAGAGCACGGCCAGGAAGAAGCAGACGATGGCGGCGGTCAGCGGCCAGCCGCCGCGGGAAGTCAACATGAAAGGCCGGCGCCGTCCGGCGGCAACCGGGCGGAGAATCAAGGGGCCGGTCTCGTCCGGCCCGCCGCCGCCGCAGTCGTCGCCGGGTCGTTATACGGTTCAAGGACGCCGACGAAGGGATCGATCGGGTCTTATTCGGCCGTCTTTTCAGGGATGGTTTCGCGGACGGCGTCGTCAGCCTGCACGACCTGGTTCGGCTCCGTCCGGCGCGGGGGATAAGAGACGAACTTCAGACCGCTGCTTTTCTCTTGTTCCTTGACGTCCCGAAAGATCGCATCAAGGTCGAAATTGAATTTCGCCGCGTGGGCTTCGCGAACGCGCCGAACTTCATCCACGATGGGATCGTTCATGGACTTGCCTCCATTAGTTCCTCGGGCGTGCATAGGATCGGGGCTTTGACACCCTTGCCCGCACAGACGTTCTCGATTACGGATCGCAGCGTGGCATTCGCCAAATGACGACAGTTCCAGGTCAGCAAATAGGGAATCCCGTTCGTGGCGGCGACGGCGATATGCAACGCATCGTCCGCGGCCTTAGCGGGCAGCGCGCCGGCCCGCACCAGCTCCTTCGCCAAATCCAACGCTTGGTTCGAGGTTTCCAGCAGCGTCATGCTTTCCAGCACGTCAAGCCGCTCTTGAGCGGCTTGGGAATCCCCCGCTCCGGCCTCTCTACGGACCAACTGCGAGACGCAAAGTTCGTAGCTCTGCCGTCGCGCGTCCCACCATTCATGCGTGACCTGCTGATGGCCCGCGATGACGACGTCGCGGCTGGGTCGTGCAGTCAAATAGCTGACCACCGTCGTCTCGATGTAAACTCGCTCCGCCATGCCCGCCTCACGTGTTAAGATACAGGTTGAGGAGCGACGCCGTTACTGAAGAACACGTTGACAATTGCGCAGCTGTTTCGCGTTGGGTCGGGATGGTTGACGTAGGGCGTGGCCGCTGGCCCGCACCGGAAGTACGCTCGGGGCGATTCCTTGCGCAGATTCGCGGATGTTCCACCCATCGCCCC
>JBOFFD010000083.1:0-3563 GCA_051648425.1 Planctomycetia bacterium | reverse complement strand
CATCGCCATCGAGTTCTGCGCCGGCCGAACGCTGGGTGACGACCTGCAGGACCGTCTGAAGGATCGGCCGGCGGGAAGCCGCGCGCCGCTGACCCCGTGGCGCGAAGCGGTGCTGCGGGTCTTGTCGGCGTGCGAGCCGTTGAACTACGCCCACAAGAAGGGGCTCATTCACCGCGACATCAAGCCGGCCAACATGATGCTGTCGATCGAAGACGACGGCAGCGCGGATGAGGTCGTGAAGATCCTCGACCTGGGGATCGCCAAGCTGAAACTGGTCGAAGAGGGATCGGTCGGCGACCAGACGAACGCCACCCACAATATCACCAGCGAGGGCGGCAACCGGCTGGGCACCCCCGCGTTCATGCCCCCGGAACAGTGGGTGGACGCGGCGGGGGTCACGCCCGCGGCCGATGTTTACAGCTTGGGCGTGACCTTCCACTACATGCTGACCGGCGACATGCCGTTCCGCCCGGCCAGCAGCACGCTGAACGCCTGGATGCAGGCGCACTTCCACGACAAGCCGTTCGCCGTCAGCAGTTGCGTAAGCGGAACGCCGAAGCAGCTCGACGCCATCCTCTTGAAGATGCTGGCGAAGAAGCCCGACAACCGCTACGCCGACGCCGGCGCGGTGAAGGCCGCGCTGTTGGACGTGCTGGAACGCAATGCGGAGAAGAAGGGGTTGCCGGCGTGGATGCTGGCGACCGGCGGTGTCGGTGCGGCGGCCGCGGTGGCGGCGACGGTGTACTTGTCGTTTCAAGGAACCGGCAAGCCGACGATTTCGACGGTGCCGACGCTGGTCGACCCGACGGTGGTCGACCCCACAATCGCGAAGAAGACCGAGTCGGGGACGATGGAACCGGCGGTCGACGCGCCGCTCGACGCGGGGCTGATCGCGAAGATCGAAATTCGCTTCTCCGACTGGACCGGTCGGCATGAACTGCCCACCGGGATCGAATTGTTGAAAATGCTACGGGAAGCCCGGGCGGTCAACAAATCGCACAAGCTGCCGATCGAACCGGCCAGGCTGACGACGGAACTGAACGGCCTCCTCGATTCGGCGATCGCGGCGGCGGTGAAGGAGAAGAAGTACGACGCCGCCGTGGACTTGCTGAAACAGGCCGAGGTCGTCGATCCGATGCGGTCGGCGTCGCTGAAAGGGTCGTACGGGAAAGTCTACTTGGCGAAAGGCCGCGACTCGCTGGCGGCCGCGAAGTCCGACCCCGACAAGTACGGCGAGGCGGTGGCGTCGTTCGACAAGGCGGCTGAAGTCGACCAAAGCATGGAGGCCGAGGCCGACGCGCAGGTGGCCGCCGCCTACATCGCTTGGGGAGCCGCGCTGAAAGCGAAAAACCCGACGCTGGCCTTCGACAAATACCTGGCCGCCGTCGAACTGCAGCCGATCGACGCGGCTTCGCTAAGGGATCTGATCGACTTGGGCCGGACGGCGGACAGGACCGGTGACGCGGAGTTGCTGCTTGGGAGGTTGCTGAACCGCGACGACTTGAAGTCGTCCTTGAAGGCGGAGATGTGCTTCATTCGCGGCGGTCTGCGGAGGGACGCCAAGGAGTATCCCGGAGCGGTCGCCGACTTCAATGCAGCGGTCAAGCTTGACCCCGAGAAGGCGGACTACAAGTCCGCCCGCGACGAATCGTACAAGGAGTTCATCGCCTCGGTCAGCAAAAACCCCGAGGTGAAGGACGACGTCGCCGACGTGCTGAAGGGTTTCAAAAATCTGACGGAACTGGACCCTGGCGCGGCGGCCGAGTTGTTCGGCGACGCGGCGAACCAGAAGTACGACGCCAAGGAGTACGCCAAGGCGGCGACGTTCTTCGGGATCGCGAAGGCGCTGGCCCCCACGAAGGCCGACCAGTTCGACCGGGACATCGCCCGCGTCCGGTCGGCCGAGGGGTCGGACTTTTTGGACGACGGCAATCTCGAAGAAGCCGAGAAGCGTTTCAAACAGGCGGAGGCGATCAATCCGAAGCTGTCGTCGGCGTTCGCCGGCTTGGCCGGGGTGCGGGCGAAGCAGAAACAGTTCGTGGCGGCCTCCGATCTGCTGCTGAAGGCCGCCGACCTGGAGAAGGGCAACAAGGAGAACGCCGCACTGCTTCGCGCTCGGGCGGGCGACAATTTGGCCGATGAAGCCCGCGCGCAGTTGGCGCAGGATCGGCTCGCCGAGGCGGAAACGTTCTTCAAGCAGGCCGCCGATTATTCAAGCGAGAAGGAAGGCTCTTACAGGGTGGAGCTGGCCGTCGCCTACCAGAAACGCGGCGACGCGCTTTTGGAGAAGAAGGACTACGAAGCGGCGATCGACGCCTACGAAGAAGCGGAGAAGCGGGAACCGCCGCGAAAGACCGAAATGGCGCCGAGTTGGGCCGGCGCTCTTTCGGAGACGGCGAAGTCGTGGCTGCAAAGGAAGAACGCCGTGGAGGCGCTCATCGATCTGGGGCAGGCGGTTTCGCTTCAGCCGAAGAACGGTGGGTTGCTGATTCAGCGGGCTGACGTGTTCGTTTCGACGGGCAAGGTGGACGAGGCGGTGGCGGACCTATCGGCCGCCGCCAAGCTCGACCGGGCGATGGGTGCGAAGCTTTTGAAGAAGGCGGCCGACCTCGTGGCGGCCGGGGCCGAGCCGGCGGCCGCCAAACTCGACCTGCCGACGGTGGACGCCGCCTTGAAGCGGTCGATTTCGCTGGCTCCGGACGACGAGCCGGAGTTCCGCCTGCGATTCGGCAAACTGCTGCGGCAGGGGGCCGTCGCGGCGGCGAAAGCGCCCGGGGCGGCGAAATCGGCCGAGACGATGCTGGCCTCGTTGGACCAAGCCGACTTGCTTGATCCGACGGGCAAGGCGGAAGGCGTACAGCCGCGAAAGTCGGCTCTGTTGGCGCTGGCGGCCGACCGAAAAACGGCCGGCGACTTCCCCGCCGCCATCCAGCGCTACCGCGCCATCTTGGACCTCGACCCCAAGGGCCCCAGCGGCCGTTCCGGTCTGCTCGACTCCTATTTGGCGCTGGCGGGCGAGATGAAGGCCGCCGGCAAGACCGACGACGCATTGAAAGCCTTCAGCGACGCGCTGGCCCTGTACGACGAAGTCGAAGTCGTAGACGCCGCCAAGCCGGTGCTGGCGTCGGCCTACGCCGCCCGCGGCCGGATCTACAAGGAAATGAAGAACGCCGAGGCGTCCGACGCCGACTTTGAACAGGCGTACAGCCTCGATCCGGTCGGTCAGAAGGAGTTCGGCAACGTCGTCGGTTCCGGACCGATGGTGCAAGCCAGAAAACTTCTGAAGGCCGGCAAACCGACTGATGCCCGCGTCGAGCTGGAGAAAGTCCGGAAAGTCAACGCGAAGTTTCCCGGATTGGCGAGGTTGGAAGCCGAAATCCTGACGGCCGAGGCGGCCGCCGCCGACCCGACCGCCGCGCTGTCCCTCTTGGACGAAGCGGCGCGGTTGTATCCCGAAGGCGCCGACAAGCTCGACGTGCAGCGCGCCGCCTTGTACGCGAAACGGGCCGAGACCGCGACGACCGACCAAGACGGCGCCATCGCCGACTTCAAGCAGGCGATGA
>JBOFFD010000082.1:0-6413 GCA_051648425.1 Planctomycetia bacterium | reverse complement strand
CGACACTGAAATCGGCAACGCCGGCGGGGTGTTGGAAGGCAACATCGATCCGTTCATCGAGAGTTATCTTCGGTCGCAGATCGGCGCCCGCGCGTGATCGACGCGGCGACGAATGATTGGTTCCAGGATGTTCCGGCGGCGAGCGCGGCCGCCGTTGCTTGCGGCGGGGTCGACGGCGAACGACTTTGGGTCGTTGCCGGCGGACTTGCCGCAGCCGCCGTGTGGCGCGGCGACCGATGGATTTTGTCGGCGGCCCGATGGAACGACGGTGCGTGGCGGCTGCAATGCAGGTGCTGCGACTCGACTTTGGACGCCGACCGCGCGCCGGCCGCGGAACGCGCCGAAGATCCCGTGTTTCAACAATGCGTCGGCCGGGTGGCGGACGAAACGCGGGCCGAATTGTTGCTCGTCGGGCAAAGCGGACGGCGGCATTTTTCGGCCGTGTTCGCGGTAGACGCGGCGGGCGACTGTGTTTTCGAGGTCGCCGACCGGTCGTCCGTCAAATCGGCCGTCGATCGGTTCAGCTTGCATTTCATCATGAACGAAGCGGTCGTCGGTAAGATTTCGGACGGTTGGCGTCTTAGGGACGTTGACGGAATGGTCGCCGGCCCGCCCGGCTCTTACGGCACGGCGGTCGATCTGCGGGTGGATTCGAGTTCGCAGAGCGATTCCGTTTTGAAGCTCGTTTCAGCGGCCGCGGAACGTCCGGCGTCCGGCACCGTTCGTTACGGCGTTCGATGGACTTCGTCCCAGCGTTGAGAAGAGCGAGGGACAGTACGAGGATCTTACTTGGCGAATTCCAAGAATACGATGCAGGATGGATTGCCGACCGGCGTGTAGCCGCCGGTGAATTGAAGCAGGCCGGTTTTGGAGTCGACGCGAAAGACGGTGACGTTGTCGGCTCGCTGGTTGCAGCAGTAAAGAAATCGGCCGGTGGGATCGAAGTTGAAACCGCGCGGGTAATTACCGCGAGTCCATTCGTCGCCGACGTGTGTCAGGAAACCATCCACACCGACGGCGAAGACGCCGATGCTGTCGTGCAGACGGTTGCCGGCGTAGACGAACCGGCCGTCGTCGGACACTAGGATTTCCGAACAGAAATTGCTGCCGACGAACCCCTTCGGAAGCGTTGAGATCGTCTGACGTTCCGTCAAGCGGCCGGCACCGTAGTCGTAGTGAACGATCGTCGATCCTTCCTCTTGGATGGAATTGAACCACCGGCCGTTGGGATGGAAATGGAAGTGCCGGGGACCGTCGCCGGGCGGCAGCGAAACCGACGGCGTTTCGCTCGGCTTCAGTGCGCCGGTCTTAGAGTCGAGCTTCCAAACGAAGATCTTGTCGAGACCCAAGTCGGCGTGCAAGACGAACCGCCCGGCGGGAATTCATGGCGAACGCCTGTCGGAGCTTGAGGGATGAGGAAGCGGCGCCGGCGGAGTCCGGTCGCTGAAGCAACGAGCACTTTTGGATATCGACTTCGACCCTCCGAGCAAGCCGATGGACGGGGCGCGGCGGCGCGACGCGGCGGGCCGAGGGGAATCCCGCCGCGCTCGGAAATCGGGGGATTCCGCTGGCCGGGACCGATTTCGCATCCTGGACCATCGACTGCAAAGACAGGCGGCGTTTCGTTCGCTGGCGGCGTCAGGCCGGGTTTGTAGGATGTTCGGCGTCCGGCACTACCGGTGGCCCTCCGCCGACCCCCGCCGGCGTTCGCGAACATCGAAGGAATCACGAATGACCGCTGAAAACGCCGCCGAACTGGTGGTCCTCGGAGGAGGACCCGGAGGCTACGCCGCCGCTTTCCACGCCGCCGACCACGGAATGAATGTGACGCTGGTGAATGAAGAATCGGCCCCCGGCGGCGTCTGTCTGCACCGCGGCTGCATCCCGTCGAAAGCCCTGCTGCACGTCGCCAAACTTCTCAATGAAACAAAGGAAGCCGCCCACTGTGGCTTGACGTTCGCCCCGCCCAAAATCGACCTGAACCAGGTTCGCAGTTGGAAGGGCGACGTCGTCGGCAAGCTGGTCGGCGGCGTGACGGAGCTGTGTCAGCAGCGCGGCGTGAAGTTGTTGCGGGCCCGCGGAAGCTTTCTTGACTCGAACACCCTGAAGCTGCGCGCGGCGGCGTCCGATCAAAACGGGTCGCCGGTGCCGGAGACGTTGAAGTTCGACAAGGCGATCGTCGCGGTCGGTTCGCTGCCGGCGGTGCCGCCGATGTTCCAACTCGACGACCCGCGCATCATGGATTCGACCGCCGCGCTTGAACTGGCCGATGTGCCGAACCGACTGCTCGTCGTCGGCGGCGGCTACATCGGGCTGGAACTCGGTTCGGTGTACGCGGCGTTGGGGTCGAAGGTGACGGTCGTCGAATTGACCGACACCCTGCTGCCCGGCGCCGACCGCGACCTGGTTCGCCCGCTGCAAAAACGGCTGGAACAGAGCTTCGCCGCCATCCATTTGCAGGTGAAGGTGGCCAAACTGGAACCGACCCCGGAAGGGATCGTCGCGCACCTTGAAGGGGCCGGCGCACCGCCGACGGCGGTCTTCGACCGCGTGCTGATCGCCGTCGGCCGACGGCCCAACAGCCGGGGCGTGGGTCTGGAAAACACCAAGGTGCAAGTCGACGAAAAAGGCTTCATCAAGGTCGACGCCCTGCAACGGACGGCGGACCCGTCGATTCTGGCCATCGGCGACGTGGCCGGCGAACCGATGCTGGCGCATAAGGCGTCGCGCGAAGGCAAGGTGGCGGTCGAAGGATTGCTGGGGCAGCCAGCGGCGTTCGACAACGTCGCCATCCCGGCGGTGGTTTTCACCGACCCGGAAATCGCGTGGTGCGGCTTGACGGAAGGCCAAGCCAAAGCGGACGGCCGGGACGTGAAAGTGCTGCGGTTTCCGTGGGCGGCGTCGGGGCGGGCGCGGACGCTCGATCGCACCGAAGGGGTGACGAAGCTGATCTTCGACCCGGAAACGGAATGCGTGCTGGGAGTGGGGATCGTTGGTCCCGGCGCCGGGGAATTGATCGCCGAAGGGACGTTGGCGGTAGAAATGGGGGCGGTCGCCCGCGACCTGGCCGACACCATCCACGCGCACCCGACGCTGGCCGAGACGATCGGCGAAGCGGCCGAGGCGTTCTTCGGTCAGGCGACTCACATCTACCGTCCGGCCGCCGCCGGTCGCAAGTAACGTCCCGTGCAGGCGCCAGCGCTAGTCGAAGGCGGCGTCGCGGCGAAGCCGAAGTCGGCCGCGGTCTTCCACGGATGGCTGGCGGCGGCACTGTGTCTGGGCGCCTGGATGCGGTTGGCCGGCCTTGGACAGCCGACCTTGTGGCTGGACGAATTCGTCACGCTGTGGCAGGCGTCGGCCCCGACGTGGGGCGAGTTTTGGATACGGTCGACCGGCTACGCCGCCACCCCGCCCCTCTTTGCGGCTGTCGCGCGGTTGATGGTGCTGGGCTTCGGGCCGTCGGAGTGGTCGTTGCGGCTGCCGGCCGCCCTCTTTGATTTGGCCGCCCTGGCGCTCACGGCCTGTTTCGTTCGTCGCTTGGCGAACGCCGCCGGCCGGTGCGGCGTCTGCGCCGGCGGAATCGCGGCGATCTTGTATGCGTGCGACACCACCCTCGTCTACCACGCCCGCTGCGCGCGACCGTACGGTTTGGCGATGTTCTTCGCAGTGGCGTCGACGTGGTTGGCGTGGGAGGCGGCGCCGGCCGCTCGTCGACGGTGGTTGCTTTGGACGGCCTACGCGGCGTCGGTCGCCGGCCTGCTGGCGACGCAATTTCTGTTCGCGCCGGTCGTTGCATTCCATTTCGTTTGGCTGGTTGCGGATCAGAAACGCCGGCGTTTCCTTGGGCCGTGGGGAGCGGCGGTCGCATCGGCGGCGCTGGCCTGTTCACCACTGGCGGGGCAGTTTTCGCGACTTTGGAACGACCGCGCCTCGCTCGCCTGGGCGACGGCCGAACCGAAGCTGGAGCGGTTGTTGGAGTTCTTCCACCCGGGAGCGTGGGTCGGCGTCGCGCTGGTGTTTTGGCTGGCCGCGATGCTGGCGCGTCGGAAAGCTTCGCCGCCGCCGACCGACGCCGCGGTCTTTCTCATCGGTTGGTTCGCCGTGCCGGCGGCGCTGATGTTCGCGGCGGCGACCCTGCTGTCGCCGACGCTGCTTGAGACCCGTTACGTCCTCTACTTGGCGCTACCCGCCGTGGGTCTTTCCGCGTTTCTGTTGGCGGCGATTGAACCGAGTCCGGCGCGGTGGACGGCGGTCGGTCTGTTTTTGGCGGCGACGGTTTTCCCGGCCCAGTTCCGCGAAATCGCGACGAAGGGCCACGCCACATTGGTGACGTACGACTACCGGCCCGCCCTCGAAAAACTGAAGGACGCCGGCCGGCCGAGCGACTTGGTGCTGGTCTATCCGGGGCTGGTGGAAGTCCGCCAGTGGTCGACGAAGAAGGACGACGCCCGCTGGCAGTCGTACCTGGCGGCGCCGGTCGGGTCGTTCTACGCCGGGGGCTTCACGGCGACGGCGACGGCGGTCGTACCGGAAACGGCCGACCGTGAACCGCTGCGGCAGGCCGTCGGACCAACGTTGGCGACGGCGGCGGAACGAAAAGGAGCCGTCTGGTTCCTGGCGCATGCGGGCTACGGTCGGGTGCAGGAAGTGGCCCCGGCGGTCGATGGAATGCTGGCTTCGGCGGGCTGGAAGCGGGCTTCGGTCGATCAATCGGGCGGCGTTCTACTGATGCGGTACGAACGGCCCTGACCGCGGTCATTCCTGGTCGGCGGGCGGCGTTTGAGCGGGAACTTCGTCTTGCTCGGCGAGCCAACCGTCGAAGCGATCCAAGAGACGGCGTTGGTCGACGTGGACGATCCGGCGGGCGTCGTCGAGCGGCACGAATTCAACGCGGTCGACTTCCCATGAGGCGCAGCACGGGGTGCAATCGGCCGGGGCCGGTCCGACGAAACAGTAGACGCGCTTGGCGCTGCGGGTGTAGTCGACGTAGCCGAACGGTTCCAACGGTCCGACCGAAACGCCGGTCTCTTCCAGGGTCTCGCGGCGGGCGGCGGCTTCCATGTCTTCGCCGTCGTTGGGCGCCCCTTTTGGAATGCCCCACGGCGCCCGCCGGCTGTAGACGCCCGACGGGTGGACCAACAAGACTTCGACGCCGCGGGGACCGCGACGGTAGAGCAAGGTGCCCGAGGATTGCTTCACGGCGAGGACGACTCCGGAAACGGATCAGCGTTTGAGGCGGAACAGCGCGTTCGGGGCGTCGTCGCCGACGGCCGTTAGACCGACGCCCGCGCCGGCGAGCGCCGCCGGCCGACGGTCGGGCGTACGATCGACGGGCCGATCGGTCGAACGGTCCGCATTTCGCGCCGCCCAGGCGAACTCCTGCAGTTCGACTTCGTCGGCCGACCGTCGCGCCGCCGCCTGGGCTTCCCGCCGGCAACACGCATTGTACGTCATCATATCACCCTTGAGGTAGCCGAGTACCGCGATCGTCGAGGGAATGGCGACGCCGAGAATGGCGCCGATGATTTGATCGATCAGCAGCGTGGCGGCCGTCAGGTAGCGGACGTTCAAGATCGCCGACAACACGATCAAGGCGATCACCCAGACATCGCTGTAGAAGGTGTTGCCGCCGCGAAGCTTCATGTGGCTGCGGGCCTGCTCCAACAGCAGGATGCTGGCGTCGATCGCCAGCACGACGGCGCCGGCGACCAGGCCGTCGACCCAAGAGCCTTGATGGTCGCCCAAGAGGCGGACGACCGACCAGGCGTCGCGGAAGCTGGCGACCAGAATGCCGGCGGCCAGTAAGTCCATGCCGACGAGGATCCAGGTCGGATACGGCTCGCGAAAGACCGGCGCGGGCGGTTCCAACGCGACCGGCACCGGCGTTGACGGTTCCGACATCTCCATCCCCTCGCTGCAACCCTTAACGCCGCCGCCCTTCCCTTCGACGGGAAGTCGGGAACGCAGGTTGCGACATTCATTCCCGACGACCTATCCGGCGTGGGTGGGAACCTGTCAAGTCGGTCCGGGTCCACGGGGTGTGTTGTGGGGGGTGTGTTGCGCCGTTGGAATCAGGCGTCATCGTTAGCCGCCGCTTTCCTCAGCGGCGCGTCCGATCATCGCCAAAGTCGGCAGGCGAAAGAAAATGGACGCGCCGCTGAGGAAAGCGGCGGCTAACAAAGGCGAACCGGAGCCGCCCGTTGCACTCTTTGGCGCGTTCGATTCCTCTCGACAATTTCCGAGCGTCGGCGTACACGACCGGACGACCGCCGCCGTCGGTGCAACACGAACCGTCACGGCAGTTTTTCTCCGACCGGCCGGGCGCCGACGGTCCAGCGCCGACCGCCGAGGTTCCGATGGAAACCATGGCGCGCCGTCGAAACGGCGGCGCCGTTTGCGACGGACGTCGGCGG
>JBOFFD010000081.1:0-3439 GCA_051648425.1 Planctomycetia bacterium | reverse complement strand
GCGTGTACCTGCGACCGTTGGCGGCGTCGACGCGGTCGTTGGCGGCGCTGAAGGAATGCGGCCGGGAATGCCGGGTCTACGGTCTGGGGGCGCGACCCGCCGACGGCAACCTCGACTTCCGCGCCATCGACGAACACCGTTTTCTCGAAGACCTGCAAAGCAGCGACGCCGTCGTCTGCGCCGCCGGCAACCAGTTGCTGGGCGAGTCCCTTTACCTGGGCAAACCGATCCTGGCCATTCCCGAATCCGACCACCACGAGCAGCTCATCAACGCGCACTTTCTGCAGCAGTCGGGCGGGGGCGAATTCGTCACCTTGGAAACGCTGACGGTCGCCGACGTCCGCGGGTTCCTCGACCGCCGCGAACAGTACCGCGACAAGCTCGACCCCGACGAACTCAACGGCCTGCCGAAGACGTTGGAAACGTTGGCGAAGTACCTCGACGGGAAAACCGTGGCCGCGCCCGTCAAGCCGACGGCGCGCCACCGTCGCTGGCTGGAACAACGGTTGCGCCGCCTCGGTTCGTCGGGAGCCGGCGGCGGCCGGGTCGTTCCGCTGCCCGGTTCGTAAACCGTCGGCATGAATCCACCGCCGTCGAACGAGCCACCGGCGCACGCCATGCGGTCTTGGACCGCCGGCGTCCTGCTACTCTTCGCATGCCTTGCCTGTGTCGCGCTGAACATCGACAAAGCCGTCCACGTCGACGACCCCCTCTTCCTCGGCGTCGCCGAAAAGATACTGCAAAACCCGCTCGACCCGTACGCCGGCGCCTCGGTCTACGGCTACGGCTCGGCCCGCACCGAGAACGACAATCCGCCGTTGTGGTCGTACGTCTACGCCGCCGTCTGGTGGGCGACCGGAACGCGCGACCCTCTGCCGTTGCACGTCGTGCAGGCGATCGCGTTTGGTCTGCTCGCTCTCGGCACGTATCGGCTCGCGGCCCGCGCCACCGAACGTCCGTTGCTGTGGACCTTGGCCGTCGTGGTCTCGCCGGCGGTCGTGCCGGGAATCAACTTAATGCTCGACGTGCCACAGTGGGCGTTCGCGATGTGGGCGCTCGAAATGCAGTTCCAAGCGTGCGACGCGGAAGCTTCGCCGCGCCGCCGCTTCCGCGCCGGCCTGATTGCGGGCCTCTTGGCCGGGGCGGCGCTCTTGACGAAGTACACCGCCGGCCTGCTCTTGCCGGTGATGGCGTACGCGGCGCTACGACACCGCCGGCCGGCTGCCTTACTGTCGCTGGCGCCGGCCGTCTTACTGCTGGCGGCATGGTGCCTGCACAACCTCGCCTACTACGGCAAGCCGCACCTCGGCGGCGGCCAGCCGATGGGTGAAGTCGGTTTACCTGAAGCTATGTTTCGGCTGATGCTCATTGAGCGGAATCTGGGAGCGGTGACGGCCTTGACCGCCCTTTGGTGCTTGGCGACGGCGATGCGCGGGCGGTTCCATCCGGTGGCCGTCATGGTCTGCGCCGGATTGGCCTTCATCAACGGCTTCGTCGACCAATCGCAATCCACCCACCGGTTGGAAATCAGCGGCTTCGCGGTAACGACGCTCAACGCCGGGCATTTCCTACTGTTCACCGCCAACGGAATTCTCGGCTTGGGCTGTTGCTTCTGGTTGGCGGCGGTGCGCGCCGACCCCCGGTCGGCGGTCGTCGATCCGGCGCCGCGGGCCGCCGTCCGCGACGTGCTGGCCGTCTGGGCGTTCGTCGGCCTCGTGTTCAACCTGTTCGTCGTGCCGCCCGGTCCGTTCGGGGCGGTTCGCCACCTGACGGCCGTTTCCATCCCCCTCACGCTCGCCGCCGCCGCTTCGGTCGACGCCGTTTTGAGTCGCAGCCGATTCACGCAAGCCGTCGCCGTAGCGACGTTCACCGGCCAGTTCCTCCTAACAGCCATGTTGACCGTCGCCGACTACAACGCGGCGGGGGCTTACCGGACCGTCGCGGCCGACTACCTGGCGCCGGCCGTCGCCCGTCGGCCGGGCGGCGTCTGGTTCATCGGCGACCCGACCTTCCGTTACTACGCCGACGCGGTCGGCGCCCGCCACTGGCGGCCGGGCGCGAAAAATGCCGACGGCTCGCCCGCCCCGGCGCCGCTTCCCGACGACATCGTCTTCTTACCCGACCTGCAAGGCTTCGGCGTCCGTAGTCACGACGAACTGAAACGACGGACCAACCGGGTCGTCGGTCAATGGATGTTGTTCAGTCCCAACCCGCCCCGCACACTCAGTTTCGGCGCCAACTTCTATGGCGGCAGCGCGACGGCGCTCCCGTGGCAGCTCATCATCGACGAACCGAAAAAGCCGGGCGACTTATGGTCGGTTCCGTCTTATGACGGCGGCGTGGTCATTCAGATGAAGTGAAAACCGCGACGGCGGTCAGCGGGCGGAGGCGACCTGGCCGTCGCGCAGCATCCGGTGGGCGTCGGCGAGTTGGCTGTCGTTCGCCAAATCGGGCTTCGGCGGCAACGGGCTTTCCTCGCCGAGTTCGCCCAACGGGGTGCGCAGCACCGTCACGTCGGGCGTCACGCCGCGGCGTTCATAGGGCCGGCCCGTCGGCGAGAAGAAGTGGGCCGTCGTCAACCGCAGCCCGGCGCCCGCCCCGTTCAATGGGAAGATCGACTGCACCGATCCCTTGCCATACGTGCGCGTGCCGACCACCTTCGCCCGTCCCAAATCCTGCAGGGCGCCCGCCAGAATCTCACTGGCGCTGGCGCTGTCGCCGTCGACCAGAAGAATGAGCGGGAACTTCCAGACCGGTCGTTGCAGCGCCCGGTGCGACCAACTTTGACCCCACGAACGGCCCTGCGTCGACACGATGACGCCTTGGTCGACGAAGATGTTCGCCGTCTGCACCGCGACGTCGAGCAGGCCGCCGGGGTTGCCGCGCAGGTCGATTAAGAGCGACCGCATCCCCTGGCCGACCAGCCGCTCCACGGCCTGTTCGACCTCCGTCGCCGTCTGTTTCTGGAACGACGTCAGCTTGAAATAGCCGACGCCGCTCGCCCGGTCCACCATCTGCACGTTGACGACGCTGTGGACGACCACTTCGCGGCGGACGGCGTTCAGCAGTCGCACCGCCCCGTCAACGCGCTCCACCACCATCCGAACCACCGTGCCTTCGCGCCCCTGCAACTTGTTGGCGGCTTCCTCCGGCGTCATACCGCGCAGCGACGCGCCGTCGACCTGCACGATCACGTCGCCGGCCTTCAGGCCCGCTTCTTCCGCGGGACTTTCGGGCAGCACGTTTTCGATCGACAAGCCGGCGTCGGCGCCGCGCACTTCCACACCCAACCCGACGAAGTTGCCGTCGATCATGGCGTACAGGTCGCGCAGCCGGTTCGGCGTCAGGTGCGCCGAGTACGGGTCCAACCCCTCGCACGACGACGCGACGAACTCGAAGACGACCGGGGTCGAGCGGTGGAAGCCGAGGGCGACGCACG
>JBOFFD010000080.1:0-9571 GCA_051648425.1 Planctomycetia bacterium | reverse complement strand
CTTCGGCACGCGAGCGCCGGTCCCGGAACATCAAGAAGTCTTAGACTGGTTGGCGGTCGATTTCATCGAAAACGGCTGGAGCCATAAGAAACTGATACACACGATTCTGACGACGACCACGTACCAACAGTCGTCGACGACGACGCCCGAACGGCTGGAGCGCGATCCGCGCAACCGCCTGTTGTCGCGCGGACCGCGATTCCGCTTGGACGCGGAAGCGGTGCGGGATGCGGCGCTGGGCGTCGCGGGATTGTTGAATCCGAAGGTGGGCGGACCGAGTTTCTTTCCGCCGGTGCCGCAGAACGTGCTCGACTACAACTACCTCAAACCGACCTACTGGACGCCGGCCGAAGGGCCGGAACGGTATCGGCGGGGGCTGTACGTGTTTCGCAAACGGTCGATGCCCGACCCGGTGCTGACGACGTTCGACGCGCCCAACGGCGACGTGGCGTGCGCCCGCCGGCCGCGGTCGAATACGCCGTTGGCGGCGCTCGTGTCGCTTAACGAACCGGTGTTCGTGGAGGCGGCGCGGGCGGCGGCCCTGCGAATTCTGCGCGAAGGCGGAGCCGACGACCTCGCGCGGATCGACTACGCCTACAGGCTTTGCACCAGCCGACGGCCGACGGCGGCGGAGAAGGAGGCGGCGTCGGCGTTGCTGCGCGACCAACGGCGGCGGTTGGCCGACGGCTGGCTGTCGCCGCGCGAAATCGCGACGGGCGATCCGGCGAAACTCCCCGTGCTGCCGAACGGTGCGACGCCGCAGGACGCCGCCGCCTGGACGGTGGCCGCCCGCGTGCTGCTCAACCTCGACGAGTCGTTGACGAAGAACTGAATCGTAGATCGGATGTTTCGACGCCCGCCGCGCTCTAAGATGTCGTTGCAGGGCGATGATCGGTCGTGGACCAAGTGTCCGCGAGTGCGGAGAGGTCTGAAACCGCGGGAGCCGCTGTCATGGTGATGTCGCGTCGAATCTTCGCGGCGGCCGCCGCCGGCCTGGCCGGCCGCCTCCTTCAAGGCGTGGCGGCGGCGGCGCAACCGCCCGGCGCCAAGGGCGGCCCGGCGGCGGAACGCGGCGACGGCGCCGACATCCTCACGGAAGTCGAGGTCGTCCAGCGAGTGGCCGCCGCCGTCGACCGCGCCCTCGAATACCTTGCCAAACAGCAACGGCCGGACGGCGCCTGGGCCGACAACCACGCCGTCAACGGGTTGTCGCTGCTGGCCTACATGGGGCGCGGGCACGTCCCCGGCCGTGGTCCGTACCGGTCCAACCTGGAACGTTGCAAGAAGTTCATTCTGGCCGGCGCCCAGCCCAACGGCTTCCTCTCGTTCAACCAGATGTACGAGCACGGCTTGGCCACCCTGGCGCTTGCGGAAATGTACGGCGCCGACCCCGACCCCGAACTCGAAGAGAAGCTGCGGCGGGCGGTGGAACTGATCGTGCGGGCGCAATCGCCGTCCGGCGGATGGCGCTACGCCCCGAACCCGGGCGACCAAGACCTGAGCGTTTCCGTCATGCAGATCGTCGCGCTGCGGGCGGCCAACAACGCCGAAATTCCCGTTCCCGCGCAGACGATCGCCAAAGCGGTCGAGTACGTCCAGAAATGCAGCCACGGCGGGGGCGGCTTCTGTTACCAGGAAGGCGGCGGGCCGAACCCGCAAATGAGCGCCGCCGGCGCGTTGTCGTTGCAACTGTTGGGCAAGTTCGGCGACGAACGGGTGCCGAAGGCGTTCACTTACTTGGCCAACGTACCAGCGAAGTGGGACGCCTCCGGCGACGTGCGCTACTTCTATTACTTCCACTACTACGCCATTCAGGCCCATTATCAGATGGGAGGGCGGGAGTGGAACACGTGGCATCCGAAAGTGCGCGAACTGCTCTTGTCGAAGCAGAACGCCGACGGTAGTTGGGAAGTGCCGCCGGGCACGGCCGAGGTGCCCGGCACCGTCGGTCCCAACAAGGCGTACAACACCGCGATGGCGTGCCTCATCCTGGAAATCTACATGCACTTCCTGCCGGCCTACCAGCGCTGACGCCCCGGCCGCGGAGGTCTTTGGACGGCTTTGGTCTTACGCTCTACTCTTAGGAGACCCGCGGCCCACGGGTTTTCCGACGACCGGTTCTCCTGGTTACTACTCTGATTGGAGTTTGGGCTTCGCTTTCGGGAGTTTTCATGCCGCGCCAAGCAGACCCGTTCGACGCCCCACTGGCGCACCTCCATTTTTCCATCGACTGTTTCAAACGCGCCTGGATGCTTTGGGAGCAAGTCGACCGTTCCCCCGAGGAAGACGAAGAGATGACCGCCGCCGCCGTCGTCTCTTTGTGGCACTGGAACCAACGCGCCGACTGCACCGACCTGCATCGGTCGGTCGGCTGCTGGCTGATCGCACGCACCTTCTCGGCGCTGCGGCGCGGCGACGAAGCCCGTCGCTACGCCGAGACGTCGCTTGCGTGCGCCGCCGGTGCGCCGCCGTTCTACCTGGGCTACGCCCACGAAGGGGTCGCCCGCGCCGCGTGGGCCTCGAACGACGAAGTGGAGTTCTACGACCACCTGCGAATCGCCCGCGAGCTTGCCGCCGCGGTCGTCGATCAAGACGATCGAATGAATTTGGAGAAGGATCTCGAGGCTCTGACGCTGGCGGCGGGCGACACCGCGATCTTGAAGCGCTGAACCGCTCGCGCCTAAGACCGGTCGACTTCGACGGAATCGTCGACTTCATGCTTCGTCGACGCCTTGCGTTTCTTCGTCTTGCCGGGTGGTTTCTCCTTCACCTCGGACCCGGTCGGCGCCGCGACGTTGGCCGTTGGCATGATCGCTTTGACGTCGGTCCGCCAGTCGTTCAGTTTCGCCGTCAACTCCGCGACTTTCTCGGGGCGCCGCGCCGAAAGATCGGTCGTTTCGCCGGGGTCGTCGGCAAGATGAAACAGTTCGCGGCGGCCGTCTTCGTACCACTCGATCAACTTCCAGTGCCCGTCGCGAACCGCGCCGCCGGGGGCGCCGCCTTGGTTGCCGTAGTGCGGATAGTGCCAGAAAAGCGGCCCGCGAGGAGCCGGTCGGCCGTCGCAAGCCGCCACGAAACTTACACCGTCCATCGCGTCGCCGTCGGTCTTAGGATCGGCGGCCGTCGGCGCGTTCGCCAGTTCCAACAGCGACGGCGCGAGGTCGATGCTCATGATCCGCGTGTCGACGATCGAACCGTTCCGTTTCGCGCCGGGGATGCGGACGATCCATGGAACTCGCACGCCGCCCTCATACAGCCACCCTTTGCCCGCCCGCAACGGCCGGTTCGACGTCGGGCTTCCCTCCGAAGTCGACAAACCGCCGTTGTCGGACGTGAAAACCACGACGGTGTCGTCGGCCAGTCGCAGCCGGTCGAGCGCGTCGAGCACTCGGCCGACGGCCTGATCCATCGCTTCGACCATGCCGGCGTAGACCGCGTGGTTCTGCACCAGGCGCACGTCGCGGGCGCCTTCCCGGCCGACGGCGGGACCGGCGGCGTTCCAAGTCCGCGCCTTTTCTTCGTACTTTCGTCTAAGATCGTCGCGAGCCATGAGCGGCGTGTGAACGCAGTAGAAACTGAAATACAGTAAGAACGGTTTTTCACGGTGCAGCGTCAGAAACTCTTCGGCCTCGGCGGCCAGCCTGTCGGGCAGATGCTCGCCTGCGGGTCCGTCGGCGAGACGCGGGTTGTCGTACGGCGAAAAATACTTGCCGCCGCCGTAAGGGCCGCCGCGGTCGGTGCCGCCGCGGTTGAAATCGAAGCCTTGGTCCTCCGGCCAGAAGCCTTCCTCTCCCAGGTGCCATTTGCCGGCGAAGAAGGTGACGCAACCCGCCGCTTTCAGACGCTCGGCGATGGTAAGTTCCGACCTCTCCAACCGTTCCTTGTACGGCGCCGGCTTCAGTTTCGTCGGCCGTTTCCACTGGTCGGGCTGCGGGGCGCCGATGTAGTCGGTGACGCCCGTCCGCGGCGGGTACTTCCCCGTCATAAGACCGGCCCGCGTGGGCGAGCAGACCGGGCAGGCCGCGTAGCCGTTCGTGAAACGCACGCCCGTCGCCGCCAGGCGGTCGATGTTGGGCGTTTCGTAAAACGTCCGCGGATTGTTGCAGCCGACGTCCATGTAGCCCAGGTCGTCGACGACGAAACAAACGAAATTGAACGGCTTCGCGCGGTTCTTAAGAGAAGTCTTACGGCCGTCGACCAATTCCTTGATCTTAGAGGAAAGCTCGGCCGCCGTCTTCTCGGCTTCCTCGGGCGGCACGCCCTTCGGCATGCCGGGCCGAAGGTGGCCGGCGGTGAAGACGTACGAATCGCGCAGCAGGTTCGACCGCTGCTGCACCAGTTGCAGCAGCTCGATCGGGGCGCCGTGCTGCTCGAGCATGACGGCGGGCGAAGCCGCCGCCGCGCTCTTTTCGTCGCCGAACCAGAGGATCAACTGCCGCGCGATGAACCACAGACCGTTCGGGTCCGGATGGACTGCGTCGGGCGCGAAGGTGAAATCCGGCGACTTCTTTCGCTCTTCCGCCAACGCCTTCGCCATCGGACCGTGCAGATCGACCACCATCCAGCCGTTCTTACGCTGTTCCAACAGCCAGTCGCCGTAGCGATCCAACACTTCGTCGTAAGAGAATTTCAGTTTACCCAAACGGTCGTCGAAGACGGGCGGCGTGACGACGATGAATTTCGCGCCGGCGTCCTCCACCGCCTTTTTCAGCGTCGTCATCCCATCTTGGTACTTCTTAAAACGGCCGTCGTCGAACGGCTCATAGATGCCGCAGTTCATGCCGTAGCAGGCGAAGACGACGTCGGGTTTGACGAGTTTCAACAGACGGTTCAAACGTTCATGGATGGTCGGCCGGGGAAATTTGCCGCCGGCGTGGCCGTCTTCGGAGAGGCCGGAACAGGTTTCGCTGGGCAGACCGGCGTTGACTAAGCGCGCCGGCTCGTCGAATTTCTGAAGCGTCAGCCAGGCGTCGAAGTAGGCGGCGTACAAGCCGGCGGCGGTAATGCTGTCGCCTAAGAGCAGGACTTTCTTGCCGGCGAGCAACGCCTCGGCGTCCTGCCGCGCGAAGGCCGGCGCCGCAGCGGCCGCCGCCGTCAATACGACGGCCGCGAAACGAAATAGCGACATCAACACCCCCGTGAAAAGAATGGCCGCGTGGTGAGGATTGGGTTGAGCGAGCGACGGTAGAGGCGTCCGCCTTCATTGGCGTAGCGGCTTGTGACGGCGGCGGCAAGTGACGCGGCCGGTCGTCAATCCACATGCAAGCGTAAGACCGGAGGCTTGCAGCGGCGCGTCATTTCTTAGGCAGCGCGCCTTTTTCGAGTTCCACCAAGACGTGGTAACGGGCGACGATTTCCTCGTCGGCTTCGGTTTCCAGGTTTTTCGCCAGGGCCGCGGTTTCCGCGACGTACACCAGTCGTTGCAGTTTCGCCCACTCTTTTTCCAGGCGGTCGGCGTCGTCGTCCAGCGCCGCGACCTCCTCGCCGAGCTTCGTCCATTCGGCGTAGGCCGGGTGCTTTTTCACGGCCGCCGTCACGGCGGCGGCGTCGGCCGTCAACAGTTTCCGCGTCGTCGGGTGCCACGGCTGCGACACCGTCGGCCACCGCCGTTTCAGCGCCGCGGCGATCTTACCACCCGCCTTCCGTCGTTCGTCTTCCTTGCGGTCGGCTTCCTCGGTCGCCGCCTGCCGATCGTACTGAGTTTGATCGGACCGCCGCGCGGCGTCGTGAACGCGGTTCTCACCGCTCAAACGCAGTTCCTTGCTAAGGGCGTCCATCGCCGCGCGGTCGACCGGGTCGGCCAGCGCGGCCAGCCGCGAGTAATACCGGTCGGCTTCGATGAGTCGGCGGTTCGTCTTATCCAACGAACTGAACGTCCGCAGAAAGACGTCGGAGGTGCGCGACGGCACGTCGATCGTCGGCGCGTTGGTTAAGACGTGGGCGTGGGCTTCGCGGAAGTCGATTCGGCCGTCGCCGTCGACGTCCTCCGCCTTGACTTTGCGGCCGGCGCGGTTTCGGCCGCCCGCCGCCGCCCAGAAGTATGTGCTGTACTCTTGGTAATCGTCCCGCAGTACGTCCGGGGTGCAGCCGGCGGCTTCGCGGCTTTCGATCGTGGCGAAGAAGCCGGCCCGTCGGTGCGGCGCCAGCCCCTTGGCGGGATCGGCGTCGACGAACAACACATTGGCGAAACAGCCGGCGTAGCATTGCACCATGACTAAGACGACGTCCACCGCCGGGTCGAAGGCGTCAAAGGCGGCGGCCAGGTCGCGGACGGCGATCTCCGCCGGTTCGTCGTCGTGTTCCCAGGTGTACAACACTCCGTTGGCGACGGGCGCCCCCTTGCCGCCGTGGCCGGAGGCGTACACGATCAACCGGTCGCCGGCGGCCAGTTTCTTCGAAAACCGGTCGAGTTCGGCAAGGATCGCGGGGCGGGCGGCGGGGCCGGCGACCGACGCCACCACGTGCGGCCGATGGTCCATCGACAGACCGCCGACGTCGGCGTCGAAGAGGTCGGCCAGCAACTCGTTGACCTCCGGCGGCGGATTGGGGCCGCGGACGCAGACGTCGGGCGACTTGGCCGGTCCGGAACCGAACAGAATGCAGTGCTCCAGATCGGGCGCCGACCGTTCCAGCGTGCGTTGCAGAAAGAGGACGTTTTCCTCCAACGAAACTTGGCTTTCGCCGGCGGTCGGACCGCCGCCGATCGTTAAGACGAAGTCGGCGGCGCGGGCCGCCGCCGGTACGCCGGCGGTCGTGGCGGCGAAAGTGACGGCGCCGACGAATCGCCGACAAAAACGACGAGCGAAGTCGGGCATTCACAACCTCCGTGGAGCCGCCGTCGACTTCGGTCGTCGAGGCGCCGAGGGTTCGGCAACAATTTTCCGGTCGGGACCTAAACCGTGGGAACCGCCTTTTGTAGCAAGCGGCGTCGGCCGGGTGAACGACCGAGCGGTGAATTCGACAAGCCAGGGAAACTGCAACGGGGAACGGGGTTCGGCCTCGCGTCGCGTCGTCTTTTTCAAGTTCGACCTAGAATCTGATCGACTTATTGCGCGCGTCTGCCACTATAAAAGCGACGTGGCGTTCCAGTCCGCCGCGAACGAAGGATTTGACGCGATGACCGCCTGCCCTCCCCCGATCCTGCCGCCCCCTCCGCCGGCTCACCGTCACTCCGACGAACTGTCGGGCGCGGTACAAGCCTCTGCCGGGGTCAGTCACTCCGGCCGTCGCGCTGGCTTCCACGCCCTTCGCCGCCTGGCGGCCGCCGCTTACTTGTCGACCCCGAGCAGCAGGCTCGTCGCCTACGCGCTGCTCGTCGGCTGGGTGCTAACGCTCGTTTCGCTGCCGGTTTTGTTGGCGCTCTTCGGCGACGGCGTGCTGCCGGGGGTCGTCACCGTCGGTGTGCTGCTGCAAGCGGCTGCCGTTGCCGCCTGCCTGATTTCTTTCAACGGCGGCCGTGAAACTCTGCGGTTGGTGGTCACGGTCGGCGCCATGGCCTGGGCGTTGGAAGCGGTCGGCGTGGCGACGGGCTATCCGTTCGGCGCGTACTATTACACAGAGCGCATGACGCCCCACGTCGGCGGCGTGCCGTGGACCATTCCGTTCAGTTGGCTGATGATGCTGCCGCCCGCCTGGGCGGTCGCCGACCGCCTCGTCGGCGGCGGCCGAGGTTGGAAGTTCGTCGCGGCGTCGGCCGTCGCCTTCACCGCCTGGGATCTTTTCCTCGACCCGCAGATGGTGGCCTGGGGCTTCTGGGTCTGGCGCGAGCCGGACGGCTACTTCGGCATTCCCTGGTCGAACTTCGCCGGCTGGCTGGCCGGCTCGGCCGTCATCACCGCCGTGGCCCGACCGGGTCGACTGCCTACCGACGTCCTGCTAGTCGTTTACGGCGCTACGTGGTTCCTCGAATGGTTCGGCCAGATCTTTTTCTGGGGTTGGATCGGCCCGGGCCTCGTCGGCATGGTGACGATGGGCGCGATGCTCTTCCTGGCGGCGACCGTCGACGACCGACGAACGCAATCTGAAACACACTTGGCGATGGAGTCGTCGGATACGCCGTGACCGACGCTCTCTCATTCGATGCGACGGGGCCGGCATGGACGGTCGTCGCCTTCACTTCCGGTTCCGTTCCGCTGTCGTTGCTCGTCGCTCGCTACGCGCTGCGGGTCGACCTGCGCGCCGTGGCCGACGGCAATCCGGGGGCGACCAACGTCTTTCGCGCGGGCGGCAAAGCGTGGGGGATGTTGGCGCTGTTGCTAGACGTTTTGAAGGCGGCCGCGCCGGTCGGGTTGGCGTTTTGGGTCGCGGAACTGAACGGCCCGTGGCTGACGGCGACGGCGGTGGCGCCAGTCGCGGGGCACGCCTTCTCTCCTTTTCTGAACTTTCGCGGCGGCAAGGCGATCGCCGCGTTGTTCGGCGTCTGGTGCGGCCTGACGTTGTTCGTCGGCCCCATCGTGCTGGGGGCGGCGTTGGGACTGTGGCACCGTTTCATTCAGGGCGACGCCTGGGTCGTCGTCGCCATGCTCGCCACCGGTCTTATCGTCCTGGTTTTGGTCGGCGCGGACTTCTGGTTGACGACGGCCGGCCTTCTTCAGACCGGCGTCGTCTTATGGAAGCACCGCCGCGAACTAAGAACGCCGCCGCGTCTTAAGACACGTCGAAGTCTTTCGGCTTCCCCGGAGGGATCGGCGGGTGGATGACGCGGTCGTCGCGGCGGCGGTCGGCTTCATCGTCGATCAGGCGGTCGGTCTTTTGCTCGGGCTCAACATCGTGGCCGCCGTGAACCTGTTCTTTATGCCGCGTCTGCGCCGCCCCCCGTCGGATGTAAGATCGACGGCGACCGAATCTAAGACCGAACCGCTCGTCAGCGTCTTGATACCGGCGCGCAACGAAGCGGCGGTGATTGACGAAACGGTGCGTCGGCTGCTAAGTCAAGAAGGCGTGCGTTTGGAACTGCTGGTGTTGGACGACCAATCCGACGACGGCACCACCGCCGTCGCCATGGCGGCCGGCGCCGGCGACCCGCGGCTGACCGTGCTGCAAGGCGCCCCCCTGCCGGCGGGGTGGTTGGGCAAGCCGTGGGCGTGCGAACAGTTGGGCCGGGGGGCGACCGGTTCGCGGTTATTGTTCACCGACGCCGACGTCGATTGGCGGCCGGGGGCGCTGGCGGCGGTCGTCGACGCGGCCGATCGGCTCGACGCCGATCTCCTCACCGTTTGGCCGACGCAGACGACGGTCTCGCCGGCCGAGCGGGTCGTCGTGCCGCTGATGTCAATGGTGGTCGTCTGCTATCTACCGTGGCCGATGGTGCATTGGTCGCCGTGGTCGGCGTTCGCGGCCGCCAACGGCCAGTGCCTTCTTTTCAAACGATCGGCCTACGACGCGGTCGGCCGGCATGAAGGCGTCGCGGGCCGAATCGTCGAAGACGTCCATTTGGCGAAACGGGTGAAGCAAGCGGGCCTGCGATTGCGGATGGCCGACGGCGCCGGCGTGCTGGCCTGCCGCATGTACCGCGACTGGCCCACCGTCCGCGACGGCTTCGCCAAGAACATCATCGCCGGCCACCACGACA
>JBOFFD010000079.1:0-2421 GCA_051648425.1 Planctomycetia bacterium | reverse complement strand
GTCGAGGTCGTCTGCATTTGAGAGATCGTGCCGGTCTCGGCGTCCCATTTGTACGCCGTCACGCTGCTGGCGTGTTCGTTGACGAAATAGACGACCGGCAGCTTCGGATGGAACCGGAAGTGCCGCGGCCCCGAACCCGGCGGCGCGGCGGCGGTCGGCGGGTCGTTCGGCGTCAATTCGCCGGTCTTTTCGTCGAACTTGTACTGCATGATCGTACTTGTACCGCAGTTGGGCGCGAGCACGAATTTGTTCGACGGGTCGTGTAAGATCGAGTGCGTGTGCTTCTCGGCGTCCAAAACTTTCAGAGGGCCGGCGACGACTTCGCCGTTCTCGTCGATCTTATACGCGGCCACCTTCGCCGCGCCGTAGTAAGCGGTGAGCAGGAAGCGGCCTGTGGCGTCGGGAACGACGTACACCGGATTTTCAACCGCCGGCGCCGAACCGACCAATGTCAACGCCCCCGTTTTCGGGTCGCGGGCGATGGTGGCGATCTGTTGGGTCGAACGGACGGCGGCGTACAAATGCCGGCCGTCGGGCGCGACGCCCAACGACCCCGGCGCGCCGGCAAGTTCCAGGTCGGACCGCGGCGTCAACACGCCTGAAGCGCCGTCGAGGTCGAGGACCGCGATGCGGTTGTCGCCGCCGACCGACACATACACGGAAAACGGCGGCGGCGTCGGCGCGCCCATCGGTTGCAGCCCGAAAAGCCAAGCGAAAAAGAAGATCGATTCCGCGAACCACGAGACCGCCATACCTTCAGTACCTCCATGACGACGCGAACGCCGCGCTCCGGCGGCGGCGTTTCCGGCGGTCTATGAACCGGCCCGTCGTCCTTCCACCTTCGCACGCGGGCGCCCACCAGCCCCGAATCGATCACAGCCATCGAAAACTAATATTTTGACAAATCAAACATTGAAACCGCGTCTTGCAAAATTTATCATGAGTCTATTGAGAACCTTGATTTCGGAGAATCGACATGCCAGTACCGACACGGCGTCGCCACTCGTATTTCAATCGTGGAAAAGGCTTTACGCTCATCGAACTGCTGGTGGTGATCGCCATCATCGGCGTTTTGGTCGCCCTGCTGCTGCCAGCCGTGCAACAGGCGCGCGAGGCGGCGCGGCGGGCGCAGTGCACGAACAACCTGAAGCAACTGGGGTTGGCGCTAGCCAACTACGTCGACGCCCAAAGCGTGTTGCCGCCGGCGTCGATCGGCCATCCGACGCTCGCCGGCTCGTTCGACGTCGGTACTTTTCCCGACGTCCACGGCAACGGCCCCTCTGGTTTCGCCTGGGGGGCGCTGCTCTTGTCAGCCCTCGACCAGACGCAGCTTTACGACGCCTTCAACTTCGACGAACCGGCCTGGAACCCCGCCAACTCCACCGCTGTAGGCACTCGGACGGCGGTGTTTCTGTGTCCGTCGTCGGCGGGCGAAACGAACGGCTTCCGGCCGCGCTACACCGGACCCGGCGACCACCCCGGCCTTTCGACCGATCCCGAAGTCTTGTATTCGTTCCGCCTATCGCACAGCCACTACGTGACCAACGGCGGCGTCTTGGAACCGTGGGGCCGAGCCGGCGTCGGGGCGCTTGATTTGAACAAGCCCGATCCGCTGGACGGCAGCCGGATCAACGGGCCGTTCTTCCGCAACGCCCAAGTGCGTATGCGGGACGTCGTCGACGGACTGGGTCAGACGGTGTTCCTGGGCGAGCATACGTCGTCGGTGAGCGACAAGACGTGGGTGGCGGTGCCGCCGTGGGGGTCGTCGTGCCCGAAACCGCCGTACACCCGGTTCAACGTTGAATGCAACGCGGCCGGCTCGCTGGTGGGGGCGCACAGCGGCCCCGACCCGGCCGACCTGCCGGACGTCATCATCCACGCGCCCAACAATCCGTTCATTCACACTTGCGGCATGATTTCCGACCACGCCGACGGCGGGTACGTCTTAATGGGCGATGGATCGGTGCATTTCGTCGGCGAGACGATCGACCCGTTCGCGTGGGTGGCGCTGTCGTCGCGCGACGAAGGCGATCTAACCACCGGCTGGGGACCATAAGATGACGCAGGTGCGGAACGATGCGCTCGGCTGGACGGCCGGCGCGTTGCTGTTATTGGGCGCGGCGGGTTGTGGACCGCCGACCTTGGGCGACGGACCCGACAAGGCGAACTACCAGCTCGTGATGCAGCTCAACACCGCGCTGGCGGGCAAGCGGCCGGAACTGCTGGAGGCGACCGCCGCGCGGTTGGCGGAGCGGCATGCGGCGGGGAAGATGTCGGCGGCCGCCCACACGGCGATCGCTAAGATCGTCGAACGAGCGAAAGGCGGCGACTGGGTCGGCGCCCAAGCGGACTGTTTGGCGTTTCAGAAGGGTCAATGACGGACCGGGCGGCTACTGTCTATTCGGGTTTGGTGTAGCGATC
>JBOFFD010000078.1:0-15754 GCA_051648425.1 Planctomycetia bacterium | reverse complement strand
AATACAACGACGAGATCAAACAGTCGAAGTTCCGAATGGCGCTCATGAACGTGATCGACGAGGGGAACCCCGCCTTGGACGTCTCCCGCCTATGGTGGGGCCACCATTGGATCCACGCCCAATCGTGGCGAGAGGAAGTACCGCGATGGGCGCAGGATATTGCGACCTATCTCGCTTTCGCCAAAAAAGGCCTTCAGACGCTCGACGCGGTTCTGCCGGAACGCGAACGGGAAAGCAATCCGAAGTGGAAAGCGAACTACGACCTCACCTACGCCCGATTGATGCAAGCCAAAGTTCGCTGCGACGAGGTGGCCTGGCTGCTCGCCGACTTCAAGCTCAATCCCCGAACGCTGAAGGACGCGAAGAAAAATAACGGTTGGCATTATCGATGGGTCGAAGAGATCCATCAAGACATGAAGCCGGGCGAAGACAAAGAGATCGACGACTCGCCGAACCGGAAGACGCCGATCAATAAGAAGTTGGCGAAGGCCGGCCTGGAAGCCCAGGCGATGACGGAAAAGGCCCACACCTACTACCAGAAAATTCTCGAAGAACACCCCGGGACGCCGTGGTTCGAGGCGGCGCGGCAGGAGATGAGCAAAGCGGTCGGCTGCGTCTGGGTCGAAGCCTACGACTCGGACTTCGACGACACGCCGGAGCGCCGCCGACTTCGGGCGACGATCAAGGTTCCGAAGCTGTAACACCAACCGTCCGCCATCCCCGATCCTAGTCTCGGCCGCTTGCACCGTCGGCGACCTCCGTCGGCGGTTCGGCCGATTTTCTTCACTTGCCGGATTTACCTCGGAGTTTTTCCCAACTTCGTCAGCAACCGTTTCAGTCTCGCCGGGTCGACGACCTGCCGCCGGTGCAGCCCGCGCGCGAGCACCCGTTTGCCGTCGAGCGCCTCCACCTGAAAATGCAGCCGGCCGTCGTCGAAGCCCAACACTCGCGCCCAGCAGCGCACCGCTTCGCCCCGCACCGTCGGTCCCAGGTGCCGGATGTTCACCTCCACCCCAACCGTCCGTTCATGCGGTTCCAAGAGCGGGGCGACGGCCTCGCGCGCGGTTCGTTCCAGCTCGGCGATCAATGATGGGGTTGACAGAACCGCCGGCATCTGTTCATCGGCGAACATAATGAGATGGTGCGGCTCGACCGTGAACGTCCGTTCGTAGAATAGACCAATCCGCGGGGGATTCTTCATCGAGCGATTCCTGGTAATCCGTACGACCAGTCGGCGGCGCGGCCGCGTCGCTCCAGTGTATCATCGGCAAAAGGCCATCGTATGCCGTATTGGGTCGCCTGCCTTCTGCTGTTGACGATTGGCGTCGACGCGCCGCCGACGGAAGTCGTCGCGCGCGGCGGCGACTGCCGATCGACCGCCGGTCGAACCCTCTCGGCCGACGGCCCCTTCGCCGTCGGCGTCGAAACGTGGGATTTGATCGACGACGAACGGACCGGGCGGCGACTGCGCACCGAAGTCTGGTATCCGGCGAACGTCGACGCGATCGCTCGCAAGCGGCATTACTATTCGTCCGGCGCCCCCACCCGCGCCGTCCGCGGGGCGGCGCCCGCCGGCGGCGTCCATCCGCTGGTCGTCTTTTCCCACGGCTTTTCGTCGGTGCGGGAACAGTCGACGTTTCTGACCGAACACCTCGCCTCGCACGGCTACATCGTGGCGGCCCCCGACCACCAATACAATACAGCGCGCGATCTTAGGCCGTTCGCGGCGCACCAATCGGCCCTCGACCGCCCCATCGACTTGCGATTGGTGATCGATTGGATGAGCGAACGCGGGCGGAATCCGCTCGACCCGCTGTACGGACGGATCGGCGCCGAGCGGACGGCGGCGATCGGCCATTCGATGGGCGGCTACACGGCGTTGGCGGTGGCCGGCGCCTTGGTGAAGACGAAGCATTTGTCCGCGAACCTGCGGGGGCCGAGCGGCGCGGGCTACTTCGATTTCCGCGACCCGCGGGTGGTGGCGTGCGTCGCCTTCTCGCCGTTGGTGAAGCCCGCCTTCGACGACTGGTCGCTCGGCCGGCTTGCCGCGCCGACGATGGTCTTCGGCTCGGGTGACGACTCGGTGACGCCGTTCGATCAGCATCAGGCGACGGTCTTCCGCTGCTCACGCCAGCCGACCTGGCTGGTCTTCCTTCCCGGCGGCACCCACTTCAGTTACGTCGATCTGGAAGTACTTCCGCCGCTGCTGCAAATGATCGATCGGCCCCGCCTTCGGCGAGACGAAGCGGTGCGGACCATTCGCTGTTGCACCACCGCTTTCTTAAACGCCCATCTGAAGGGCGACGAAGGAGGGTTGCGGGCGATTCATTCGCTGTGCGAGCCGCCGGTCGACCTTCAGATTCACACCCCAACCCCTGGGAGCGCCCCATGAACCGATCACCCCTTCATCTCCTGGGCACCGGCGGCTACCATCCGTCGACCGATCGTCACACCGCCTGCTTGTATCTTCCCGACGCCGGTCTGGTACTCGACGCGGGAACGGCGTTCTTCCGTCTGCGCGACTTCCCCGAAGCCGAGCGGTACGACATTCTCTTATCGCACGCCCACCTCGACCATGTCATGGGGTTGACGTTCCTCATCGACGTGTTGTTCGGTCGGCGGACGACCGTCGACGTCCATGGTCTGCCGGAACATCTGGCCGTCGTGAAAAACAAGCTGTTCGGCAACGAACTGTTTCCCGTGCCGTTCAAGTACGGCGCCCGAGAGTTGCCGCCGACCGGCGAGGTTGGCGAAATCGGTGGTTGGACGGTGCGGTGGCGTAAGCAGGTCCATCCCGGTGGATCGGTGGGGTATCGACTGGAGAAGGACGGGCGGTCGTTCGCCTATATCACCGACACGGTCGCCGACCCGAACAACGCCGAGGCGCTGCGGTTCATTCAGGGCGTCGACGTGTTGATCCACGAATGCTACTTCTTCGACGAAATGGCGGAACTGGCCGTCGTCACCGGACATTCGACGGTTGGAGCGGTCGCCGCCACCGCGAAGAAGGCCGAGGCGGGCGAACTGGTTTTGGTGCACGTAAACCCGATCGCCGACCGCGACGCCTGCGCCCGCGTCGAAAGCGAAGCCCGCAAGGTTGTTCCCACCGCTCGACTGGCGTTCGACGGCATGACCGTCGAGGTTTGACCGATCGGTCGTTCCGATTCTGCCGCTCTTCCAATCCTTGACGTGCCGGCGTCGCGCCGGTCTCGGTTCCACGTCGACTTTCCGTCGCAACGTCTCGCTGCCGCGACCGAATACCAAGAGCAGGTTCGATGGAAGGCGCGGCGCGAGTCGGTCTTTCCCGAACGATGACACGATGGAACGTGGCAGGCGATCATCGCACGGACGACGGCGGATTGGCCGTTGGTCTCGCGCGCCTTGAATGCTCATCTTGGAGGAGCCATGTTGCGACGCTTTTTCCTCGTCTCGCTTTCGGCGGCGTTGGCCGGCGGCTGCGCGGCGGTCGACCAACAATCCGCGCCCTCCGCGAGCTTTCTTCGCCCGTCGATGATGCGCACCGATGCGAGCGGCGAATCCGAAGTCAAAATCGCCAAGAAGCCGGCGGCGTCGCTGCGATCGCCGACGGCCGCCGTGAGCGACAGCGGCCAGGCGGTCGTGCTGCGAATGGCCCACACGGGCCACGCCCCCCGCGATGAAGACGTCACTCTGCTGCCGTCGACAGCCGGCGGCGACCTGGCGGCGACCATTCCGATCGTCGGCGCCCCCTTGGGACGCCAGACAGGTTCGGCCGACACGGGCGTCGTACCGGTCGGCGCGAAGAAGCGCTTTCTGATGGAGGCGGCGCTCGCTTCCGAGTTCGGCGGCGGAGCGGCGGTCGCGCCGGCCTGCGCCTCGTGCGGCGGCCACGGCTGCAAGCGTTGCGGCGGCCATGCGATGCACCACAAGCAGAAGCACCGCAAGCCGTCGGATCGGCCGTCGATGGCCGACAACCCCAATCTGCCGCGGGAGCTGCGGATGGCCAGCCATCCGCAGTACGTCGTCGAACCGCCCGACGTCTTGTACATCCAGGCGAGCAATCTGCTGCCGCAGCGGCCGATCGACGGCGAGCGGCTCATTCGGCAGGACGGTACGATCAGTCTGGGCTATTACGGCCAAGTCCACGTCGCCAATCTTACCATCGCGGAGATCGAGGAGAAACTGAAAGATCATCTGAAGAAATACGTCAAGGAACCGATCATCTACGTCGATGTGGCGGCGTTCAACAGCAAAGTGTACTACGTGCTGGGCCAAGTGCTGCAGACGGGTCGGCTGCCGATCACCGGCAAGGAAACGGTGCTGGACGCGATCGTGTTGGCCGGCGGTTTGACGAACTTCGCCAACATGCGGCAGATCCACGTCGCCCGACCGAATCCGGGCGGCGGTTGCGACCAAATTCTGCCGGTCGACTACCTGGCCATCACCAGTTGCGGCGACACGCGGACGAACTATCAACTGCTGCCGGGCGACCGGGTGATGGTGCCGCGCACCGCCGGCTACGTGGCGACGGTGTTCCTAGAGAACTTCCTGACGCCGGTCGAGCGGGTGATCTCGGCGTTCTCGATCTTCCGCTTCGCGGTTCTGGACAACAACAACCAGAACTGACGAAAGTCGGTTGTCAGGCGCTCTCGGTTTCCGGGAACGTCCGCTTCTTGGTGGCTTTCTTCGGGGCGGCCTTTTTGGTCGCGCCTTTCTTTTTGGCGGCCGGCTTGGCGGCGGCTTTCTTCGTCGTCTTCTTCTTAGGGGCGCTCGTCACAGCCTCGCCGGCAGCGGCGGCTCCCTCGGCCCCTTCGGCGGCCGGGGCGGCGCCCTTCTTCTTGAAGCGGCCTTTGCCGCCGCCTTCGCGCGGCGGGAAGTCGAAGTCGTGCTTGCCGTCCGGCCGCATTTTCAGCTTCGCCTTGAACGGCTTGTTGAAGCGGGAAATGAAGTCTTCGATAAGCGGCGTTTCACCCTGCGCCATCATGACGAGCGCGTCTTCGCGCGTCATCGTCCGGCGGCAGACGACCCGCGGCAGCATGAAGCCGGTGAGCTTCTTTTCGCCGTTCTGCATCCCCTGCAGACGCTTCTTCGAGATGAAGTACGTCGGCGTTTCGATGACCACGTCTTCCGGGTCGTCCTTGTGGACGGGATCGGGACCGAGCGGTTCGGCGTTGACCTCGAAGACCGGGGCCGCGTCGCCGCCGCCTTCAGGAGTGCCGGCGCCCGCCTTCAGCACGACCTCCATGTTCACCAGTTCGACCGACCCCTTGAAGGTGCGGCCCTGGCGGTCGCGGAAGCCGTCGATTTCCGGCGTCTTGCCGTCCCGCAGCAGGATTTCGACCGTGTTGCGGTCCATATACCGGCCCGACTTGTCCTTCCAGACGCGGAAGGGGCAGTCGTTGTCGGTGCCGATGAGCGCGGGATCTTCCTTGCAGCGGTAGAAGAGCGACCGCTCGAAGACCGGCTTCTTCTTGTCGCACGGACACGTACCGCACGGATTGATTTCCGGGTAGGCGGCGTCGAAACTGAAGGACCGGACCGCGTCGACGATGGTGCGGGTGTAGTCTTTGACTTCGTCCATGAAGCTGGCGGCCGGCCGAACGCCGCGCTCGACTTCGTCGAGCCGATGTTCGAGTTCGCCGGTGAGCTGCGCCGAAGTCAAGCGGTCGGCGTGAATGCGGCGCAGCAGGTCGATGATCCGGATGCCCTTGTTGGTCGGGCGCAGCGCTTGGTCGACGTACTCTTTCGATTTCAGGTTTTCGATGATTTCGGCGCGAGTGGCCGGCGTGCCCAAGCCTTTTTCCGACAGGGCGGCGGCGGCTTCCTCGTCTTCGACCTGCTTGCCGGCGTTCTCCATCAAGGAAAGCAGGCGGGCTTCCGTGATGCGCGGCGGCGGCTTCGTTTCTTCGGCGATGCTGTCGACGGTCTCGGCCCGCGTCGGCACGTCGTCGGCCTTCTCGGTTCCGGGGACCAGCGGCGGCAGTTTCGACGAGTCGGCGTCGCCGCCTTCCTGGTCGAGAACCGCCCGCCAACCAGGCTCGCGCAGCGTGCGGGCGCGGCTGAGGAACTGATGCCCGGCGACGATCGTCTTCCGTTCGACCTGTTCCCAGACGGCCGGCGGATGGAAGGCCGCCAGGAAACGGCGGACGACCAAGTCGAACAGCTTCTTGTCGTCGCCTTCCAAACCGTTGAACGGTTGGCCGGTGGGAATGATGGCGAAGTGGTCCTTGACGCCGGCGTCGTTGAAGATCTTGGCTTCGTTCTGTCGGCCGTTCTTCAGCAGAAAACGGGCGCTGGAGGCGTAGACCGAGCCGTTCGCCAGGATGTTCGTCACGTTGTCGACGTGGTCGCGGTAGTCGCTGGGCAGGCAGCGGGAATCGGTTCGCGGGTAGGTCAGCACCTTGTGCGCTTCGTAGCAGCGTTGGGCGGCGCCCAGCGTTCGGATGGCCGACCAACCGAACCGGCCGTTGGCTTCGCGCTGGAGGCTGGTCAAGTCGAACAACGGCGGCGGCGCTTCGCGGCTGGGGCGGCGCGTTTCCGAAGCGAGGCCGGTTTTGCCGCTCACCTCGGCGACGATGCCCTCGGCCTTTTCCTTGGAGAACAGACGCTCGGCCTTCTCGTGCGGCCGGTCTTCGCTCGACTGGAACTTCGGGTCGAACCAGCGGGCTTCGTAGTCGTGTGACGCCGCCTTGAAGACCGCCTTCACTTCCCAATACGGCTTGGGGACGTGGGCCAGGATTTCAAGTTCGCGTTCGACGAGGAGCGCCAGGGTGGGCGTCTGAACGCGGCCGGCCGACCACGCCCCCTTCATGCTGCGGCTGCGCAGCCGAACGGTCATGGCGCGGGTGGCGTTGATGCCGATGAGCCAGTCGGCCAGCGATCGGCACTCGGCGGCGGCGGCGAGGCGCTCGTACTTCCGGCCGTCCTCCAACCGCGAAAAACCGTCGCGGATGGCCTGCGGGGTCATCGACTGCAACCAGAGACGGAAGATCGGCTTTTCGCTGCCGATGAACTTCACCACCTCGCGGAAGATGAGTTCCCCTTCACGCCCGGCGTCGCACGCATTGATGAAGCGGTCGACGTCGCCGCGATCGGCCAGTTTGCGGATGACGCGAATGCGGTCGGTCTGCCCCTGCTTCGGCTTCAGTTTGAAGGTTTCGGGGATGATCGGCAGGGCGTCGAGGGTCCAGCGCTTGTATTCGTCGCTGATTTCCTCGGGGGAGATCAATTCAAGGATGTGGCCGACGGCGTAGGTGCAGCAATACCGGTCGTTTTCCCAATACTCGTCGTGCTGCTCGAAACCGCCCAACGCCGCGACGATGTCGCGGGCGACGCTCGGTTTTTCGGTCAAAATCAACGCCTTGGCCATTCACGGCTCCATGCCATCGAAGAATCGTCGAGCATCGGGGACGCCCGGTCCAGTGAAAACGGCTGGAACGGCCAAACGGAAAACGAACCCCGCCGTCGGAAGGTTCGGCTCCGCGCGACCAACGGCGCGCGGTGCGGGCCAGCCGAGCGGCCGTCGTCGGGACCGGGGCTTTTAGAGTGTATGCTTTAGGAGGGGAACGACAAGAAGTCCAAATCGACCCGGTAGGCGGCGGAGTTGGCGTGGCCGGTGACGAGGCCGGCGCCGTCCGACAGGAAGGCGAGGTCGTTGACGGGGCTTTCCAGATCGACCACTTCGACAATGTTCCAGTGGTGGACGTCCCAGAAGCGCAGCCCGCCGTCGCGGCCGCCGGCGGCCAAGTAGCGTCCGCGCGGATCGAACGCCAACGAAAGCAGGTCGACGTCGGGATCGGAAAGTTCCCGCAGCATTTCCCCGGTGGCCACGTCCCACACCACGACCGTGTGGTCGATGTCGATGGCGGCCAGCAACGCGCCGTCGGGCGAAAACGACAACCGCGACGCCCCGACCTGCAGGACGGCGACCTGTTCGCGCAGCTTCCAGTTCCACAGAGCGACGACGCCGTCGGACCCGTCGAGCGAACACCAGTCCATGCCGCCGACCGCCAGCAGTTCGCCGTCCGGATGGAAGGCGAGCGCTTCGACCGAGCAACCGACGGCGGCGTCGTTGATCTTGGCGACGGTTTCGCCCGTGACGGCGTCGAATAGGCGTAGGACGCCGTCGGCGCCGGCGGAGGTGGCCAGTAGTGCTCCGTCGGCGGAGAAACGAATGACGCGCGGGGCCGCCGCGAACGTGCTCCACCGGAGGGACGGTCGGATGCTGGGGCCGACTCCCACCGCCAGGTCGCCGTCGGCCAAACCGACGGCCCAGCGCCCGGCGGCGCCGGCGCTCGCCAACGACACGACCGGGCTGTTGGACGCCCAGACGGAAATCTTGGCCGACGTGGCGACGTCCCAGGCGTACAGCGAGCCTTCTTCCGGCAGAACGACCAAGGTCGCCGAACCCAACACCGCGATTCGGGCGACCGGTGTACTTGGACTGGCGTCGGTCCAGTTCGGCCGGCCGCCGGCCAGGGACCAAAGTTGCACCAACCGATCGGCGCCGCCGGTGGCCAGCGTCCGACCGTCGGCCGACAACGCCAGTCGTTTGACCGGGCCGGCGTGGCGGCGGAGTTCCGTCAGCACTTTCAACCGCTCGTAGTCCCACACCCGAACGACGGCTTCGGAATCTCCGCAGGCCAACAGGCCGGATTCGGAAAGGAACTGGACGGCGTGAACGCATTCTCCCTGGCCGTTCAGCATCGCCAACAATTCGCAGGTCGCGGGATCCCAGACGCGGACGGAGGTGTCCCAACCGGCGGAGACTAGCCGCGAACTGTCGGCGTTCCACGCCAAGCCGTCGATGCGGTCGGTGTGGCCGAGCAGTTTTCCATGCAGAGCGCCGGTCGGCACCCGCCAGATGAAAACAAGCCGGTCCTCGCCCGCCGAGGCGAGCTGCGTGCCGTCGTGGTTGAACGAGAGCGCGCAGATTTCGTCGCGGTGGCCGTCGAACGAATGGACGAGTTGGCCGTCGCTGGTGCGCCAAACGCGCACGACGTGGTCGTCGTGGCCCGACGCAAGCAAGCGGCCGTCGGCCGAGAAGCAGACCGTGAGCGGCAGCGCGGGCGACCGCATGTGAGAAGTAAGGGAGCCTCGCTCGGGATCCCAGAGTGAAAGGCCGTCGGGGCCGCCGGAAACAAGCAGTCGGCCGTCGCTGGAAAAGGCCCAGCAGGTTTCGATGTCGCTCATGACGCAGGGGACGAACGGGTCGTCGACGTCGAGTAGGCCGCCGGTGCTGGCGTTCCAGCGTCGAAGGACGCCGCCCTCTTCGACGGTTTGCAGAACGTCGGCGTCGGCGAAGGAAACGGCCAAGAGATCCCCGTCGATCCGGCCGCGAACATCGCCGAAAACCCGTGCGACCTCGGCCGGCGTTGCAAACGTCGTGTCGATCGATTTCGTCGAAGCCGTCGCTTTCGAGATCATCTGAATACCCTGCCCGTGCCGTTTCCGGCCGTCGCCTCTAGTCGGCGACTCGGCCAAAGAAACCGGCCCTTTCGTCCAGTGGGCGCGGGGGTCTTCCCAGACCCTCGTCCACCCGACCCGACGAGACCTTTAGACCTACGAAGTCTAGTCTATTTTTCGCAGTTCGGTCGACCCCAAGGCGCCGGCCGAAAAACATTCAATAGAAGCGTTTTATTCAGTTCGCCGACCGCGACCTCCGTTTTCAAGCAACCGCGCGAGCGGAAAAATCCTTTGAACCACCGCCGCCGTTTCTCATGCCCCTTCCGGCCGATGGACGATAACCGATAAAGTCCGCCGAAGCGCTCCCCCTCGTTGGGGAAGGGTGTTCGTCGGCCGCCGCGCAGACGGAGGACGCCGCTCTTGGCCGCTCCCGCGATCCGAACCGAAAGCCTGACGAAAATCTATCAGCGTCGGCGGATCGCGCTCAACTGCGTGGACCTCGACGTCGAAGCAGGCACCGTTCTGGGCATTCTGGGCCGCAACGGGGCCGGCAAGACGACGTTGATCCGTTTGCTCATGGGGCTGCAAACACCCACGGCGGGAAAGGTTTACGTTCTCGGCCGACAGATGACGCCGGGCAACGGCTCGCTGCGACGTCGCATCGGCTACCTGCCCGCCGAACCTAAGTTCCCGCCGCGCATGACCCCCATCGAATTTCTGGACTACATTGGTCGGCTTGGCGGCGTGACCTCGTCGAAGCGCCGCCCGCGCCTGGCGACGCTGCTCAAAACCCTCGATCTGTCGGCCGCCGCCGGCGACCCGATCCGTCTACTGTCGTCCGGTCTACGCACCCGGTTGGCCATCGCCGCCAGCCTGGTGAACGACCCCGACGTCATCGTTTGGGACGAGCCGTCGCAAGGGTTGGACCCGGATTCGCGTCGCAACGTGTTGTCGCTTTTATCCAGCTTCGGCGAAGCGAAGACCATCCTCATCACCAGTCACAACCTGCTCGACCTGCAGGAAGTGTGCAGCCACGTTCTGGTTCTGAACGAGGGCCAGGTCGTCTTCAACGGCGCCTTGGAAGAGTTGACGGGAACGCTGAAGCCGAACGAGTTCGAGATCGGCGTCTCCGGAGAACGCAAGGAACTGGGCGAGGCGCTGAAGGCGATTCAGGAGTTCAAGGAACTCGAAGAGTGTAAGATCACGCGGAACACGCTCTGGTTCCGCATTCGCTCGGATCAGTCGCGGGCGGCGGTGCTGGCGAACGTCTTAATGACGCTGGCCGACCGCAAGTTGGAACTGACCGACCTGCGGCTGAACAATCTGCAAGCCGAACGGGCGCTCAGCGAGCTGTTGCGTCAGGAGGGTGGCCGTGGAATCGCTCGCGTCTTCCGAACCGACGCTGCCTAGCCGCTGGCTGCCGTTCGCGGCGGTCTTCGTCGACGACGTGCGCCAAGCCGCGCGCCACTGGGCCGTCTGGACGTGGATCGTCTTCAGCTCCACCCTGACGCTAGGCTGGTTGATCGCGGCCGCCGGCAACGCGCCGGCCTTGGGGGCGGCCACCGCCACCGACCGCGAAGCCTCGCGCTTCATGGCGTTCAGCAGCCCGGCCGATCCGCAGGCGCCGCGCGAGTTCCCCACCGAATCGTACACCCCGCTGGCCGGGCGCATCACCGCCGCGCAGTTCGGCGCCAAGGTGATGGGCGCCCACCTGCTGCTTTGGTCGACGTTCATCATCATTTTAGGCGCGACGTCCCTTTCCTCCGAAGCCGAAATCGCGCCGGAGACGGTGTTCTGCCGCGGCGTCGGACGGATCGAATACTTCGTCGCCAAACTGACGGCCCGGTGCTTCGTCGTCGCGACCTTGTTCTTAGTGCTGACGCTGCCTCCGATGGCGCTGGCCGAGTTTCGTCTTCAGAAGGATCTCAATCCCGAAGGCGTGAAGCAGGCGCTGTGGCACGTCGGCGCGCTGTTGGCGGCGATCGCCGCGACGAGCACGGCGGGCGGCGCCTTCTTCAAAAGCCCGATGGCGGCGTCGGCGGTCTTATGGATGGCGCTCTACGGCACGGCCATCGCCGTCGCCGTCTTAACCGTGCCGCAAATGGCCGCCACCGATTTCGCCGAACTGCTGCCGAACATGCTGCGGGGAACGATGGTGAAAGAGGCGCCGCATTGGCTGGTGTACGTCGCGGGCGGCGTCGCCGGCGCGGCGGCCGTCGGCACGGCAGTGGCGATTTCCGCGCGGGACGTGTGACGCCGTAGGGTCTACGACCCTTCACGCGGTCGACCCTCGTTCCCCGTCCGGCGTCCGCGAATCGCCTGAATGACATTGAACTTCACCAATAAAAGACACTCTACAAATTACAGGAAGTCCCAATGTCTTCGTCGGGCGGCATTGTACAGGATAGGGGCACGGCGGAACGCTCCTCCATTCGGCGCGCGACAAGAAATTGAGACCATACTGCGAGCGAGGCTTTGGGCCGATCAGTTCAAGTTGCTGCGGTTCAAATCCCGCATACCAAACGACGTTCCATTCTTCAGACAGGCCGTGCAGGTAAATCAAGCCGTCGTTCGTCGCGAATGGTACGGCTTCCCAGCCGTAGTCTCCGAAGAGTATTTCCGAACCCTCGGCTTGAAGTCGAAGTTGTCGTTCGGGAAACGACAGTACGCGGTACACCGAAGGAAATTTGTCGCCGACCGCTTGGATCTCACGTTTGATCGTCCGAAACACCATCCGGTAGTTCCATTGCACTATTCCAATCGACGTCCCTGCCGCGAAGACACCGGCGATCACGGCGCACGTCGCGCCGCAATTCCTTTGGAAATACAGGAACGAAAAATAAGTCGACAAAAGAATGAATTGTAATGCAAGCATGTCAAAGCAGTTGAATCCACGGCGAAGCACTTTGTCGCCTTGGAGCCTCGTCGAACGCCCGCGCGGCATCGACGGGTTGGAATCGCACGTGCCGACGGTGTACTTTCTCACGATTCACTCCATTCTGTCTGGCGGCGTACGGCTGATTGAGTTTCACTATTCATCCGGCGACTCAACCACGACTTCCAGCGCGTGCGGAAGCGCGCTTTCATTGAAAGCGGAACATCCGCAGGCGGCGGTCGGTGGCGAATTTCGCCTTGCAGCCGGACGAGACGTAGAACAGAAGGTCTTCGGACGGCGCGACCCATATCGGTCCATCCACCGGACAAGTCTTCGCGACGGCGATTTCCGGCAGCGACGCGAACGGGCCGAAGCCGTCGTCGAGCGTTTCGCGGCAGGAAACGTTGATTCGATGCGTCTCATCGCCCGTCGTTCCGTAGAGCCGCTTCCCATCGTTCGACACGGTCATGAACTCGGCGGCGTAGGCGTCAACGGGCAGCCGCGCAACCGCGCCGAACGGACTGTCGGCGGCACGGCGCCTCGCCGTGTAGAAGGCGCGTTGGTCGGCTTTCGGCGTCACTTCGTCGATCACTTGAACGGCGAGGCGAAGACCGTCTTCGTAGAAGTGAGGATGTCTGATCAGCGCCTTGGCGGGGAGACCGGGGACTTCCAACCGTTCGGGCTTGTCGAAAACGACGTCGAGACCGACGGCCGCGCGGCGCGTCCGCCACAACCATGACTCATGCACTTCGTCGCGCTCCTGCCGCACGAAAATCAACTCCAGCCCGTCGGGGGAAAGAGCCGGAAAATACTCCAGCGCGGGCGATCCCAACTCCGCGAGACGTCGCGGCGGCGGGAACGGATGGCGGACGTCGTCTCGCTCTGCGATGTACAGCTCCAGGCGCCGGCCTGGATTGAAGGCGGCGAAGACGACGGACTTTAGGTCGCTGGAGAGGGAAGGGGAATAGACGTCGGACATCTTTCCCGTTTCCTGTACGGAGGAAACGCCGACGGCGAGATTGGGAATGGATGGTTGGGCCGGCGGTTCGGCCAGTTGCGGGCGGGCGGCGACGCGGCCGGTCACCGTGGGTTGACCGCCGCGCGGTGTGGGGAATCGCGGGGCCGGGTCGTAAGACGAATACAACATCATCGCCGTCAGACCCAGGCAGACCAGTGCGACGGCGGCTTTCATTCGGTCGGACATGGACTGTCTTCCTGGATGCGAACTGAAAGAAGATCTTAGAAATCGTTCGGAACGATCCCTTGGCCGAGCGGGCCGTTCAACTGGCCGCCCTGCGGAGTCACCAGCGCCAAATAAATGGAACCGTCCACGTTCTGCGAGAGGAATCGCGCGCTGCCGTCGCACAGGACGATGTTGACGCCGCCCGCGTGGTACGACGACGGCCACGGGGCTTCGCCCTCGGCCTGCCGCAGCGACCCATTGATTGCTTCGTCGGCGTAAGGCCCCTGGTGTTGGTCGTTCGCTCGACCTGGAAAGACCTTGCCCGGCGCGCACGTCGAATCTTCGCAAACGTAGCCTGAAACAAAAAAGCAGTTCCGTCTCCCCAGCGGCCACGCCCAGTTTGAATTCCATTGGGGATCGAAACCCGCACGGACGTTCTCTGAAAGCATGATGGTCTTCGACAGGCCGTCGGTGATGGTGTCGAGCGTGTGGTGGCGGATGTTCGACGAGCCTTTCGGCCAATTGTCGTTGAAGAAAAGTCCCGTGCTGAAATAGTAGCCGCGGTCGCTTCCGTTCAGGTACGCCACGCCGACGGCGCAGGCGGTCCCGTCGCCGTCGAAATCAAACGGTTCCGCGCGGGTCGGCCCGCCGGTCGTGTGATAGACGATGGGGCAGTCGACCGGGTACATCCACCCGAAGCCGCCGTTGACGACGTAACTGAGGTTGCCGACGCCGTTGACGACCGACGCGTCGCTCGGACAGGCGAGAAGGGGGATCGACCGCATCGCGAGTTCGCGGTTCCGCGAGACGGGATCGTCGTGCGGCCTGTCGATGTTCCATTCCTCCCACAGCGCCGTCTGGTCGATGTAGGGAAGGATTTCCAACGGCCAGCCGTGGAATTCGTCAGCCGAGAAGGCGGAGAATCGTCCACTGGCGGGAAGAAACGGTCGTTCGACGGCTCTGACGCCGAAGGCGCCGCCGATCTGCCGAATGTTCGACAGGCATTGCATTCGACGTGCAGCCCCTTTCGCCACACCGAGCGCGGGGGCGAGCAAAGAAATCAACAGGCCGACGATCGAAATCGTCACCAACACGTCGAGTATGGTGTAGCCGCGCCGATGCGTGGATTCTCCGACCGCTCTCATACGTCGCCTCTTTCCGCCTAGAAGCTGCCGATGCTCGGACGAAGATGAACTACTCGACTCGGTGGTCCCGAGTTTCAATGACAGGAATTTTCGAGAGCGGAAATTCGAGTCCGGGCGTTCGGCGTTGGCGGGTTTATCGGGCGACGACCGGGCGGCGCAGTCGGACGGCGCGGCGGTCGGCGGCTGGTTTTTCGGCTGTCGCGGGCGCGGTGGCGGCCGCCGGTTGCACGGCGGCGTCGTCCACCACCGGTTTGGCGAGCTTCGCCATCGGGGCGGCGGATCGGGTTGCGACCGCCGGTTTGGTCAAGTCGGGCGGGGGTGGAGCCGACCAGTCGCCGAGGTCGGCTGCGGCGACGACCGGGGCGGCTTCGGTCGGGGCGTCGGTCGGAAAGACCATCGTTGGCCGATTCATCGTCGCGGCGCGCGGCGTCAGGTCGACGAGCATAGGGGCGGCGTTGGAAGTCTTTTCCTCGGCGGCGGGGCCGCTGCGGGCGCCCGGCACGCGCGGCCACAGCGTCTCGCCGACGACCTTGTTTTTGGGGCCGCGCCGCAGCCGCCAGGGTTCTTGGCCGGGCGCGACCGTGGATGCCAGTCGGCCGTCGGCGAATTTCGCGTCTGGCTTCAAGGCTCCGGTGGGCGCGTCCTGCAAGGTCGGCGGTGGCGGTTCCATCGACTCGATCGTCCGCAGGGCGGCGGTCGGGGTCGGGCAGACTTCCAACGGGCCGTCGAGGAAGTACCGCTTCTCCGACGGATCACGCTTGGCGACGGCGGCCGGGTTCCGCTTGATGGACACGTCGCGTTCGGTCTCGAACGGTCGGCCGTCGGCGGTGACGAAGCGAGCGACGACGCGCAACTTGTCGGTCTTGGGCGGCGTCTGGAAACTCCGTTCGACGGCGTAGCCCTGGCCCAACAGGCCGGCCTTCCAGGCGGCGCGGACTTCCGTTTCGTCGACGGTCCATGAATCGAGCGGCCGTTTGACGCCGGACTCGGCGATCTCGAAGAGGCGGACGTCGATGGCGCCGGGGGCTTTGACGGCGTCGCCGTCGTAGTCTTCGGGGGTCAGCACGACGTAGACGCCGTCGTCGCGGCCGTCGCGGTCGGCGTCGCGGCCGCCGGTGGACGACGCGAGCGTCACCCGACTGACAGCGGACCGCAGGTAGGTCGTTT
>JBOFFD010000077.1:0-3069 GCA_051648425.1 Planctomycetia bacterium | reverse complement strand
CCGAATCCGGGCGGTTCGCGACGGCTTCCTGCAAGCCGAGGATGCTGTCCCACGAATGAGACGTCGCGAAGACTTGCACGCCGTACTTCTCGGCGGCGTCGATGATGAACTTCCAGAGTTCCGCGTGACACGTGAAATGAATTCCGGCTTCGATTTCGTCGACGAGAAGCAAAGGAGTCAGTGTGGCGTCCGCCTTGACGTCGTAGGAAAAGAAAGCCGATGCCTCATCTCCGGAATTGCTCCATCGTGTTTGCAGAGCTTCGATCGCCAGCGAGATCCGAAAGATATGATTTAGTCCGTCGCCCAGGCTCTTCATCGAAACAGGCAGAATTTCGTCCTTCATCGTCGCCAGGACGATCCGTCGCGTTTCCGAAGGATGATCGACGAGTGTGACGTCGTCGATGGGAAACAGACTTTTCATTCGATCGATGACATGATGTTTTCGACCGGCGGCGACGATCGAATCCCAGTCGCGCGACAATTCCCGCTCGTCGATTCCACCCGCCGGAACGAAACCGACGTGAAGGCCCACGTCGTGGAACGTGCAATCGTAGAGAAACATTTCACGGTCGTCCGAAAGGCTCGCGATCGGCAGGTCGTAACTGCGACCTCTCGCGTCGATTTTCAATGCCGGGACGTCGATTCCGCCTCCGTCCGGGCTTGAGTTTTCAGTAGGCCGAAAGGAGGAGGCGACGCCGATGGCGCGTGGAATAACTACCGGTGCGACGGTCACGGACGCCGTCGGCAGATCATTTTCGCTTAAACGTATTTCACGTTTGGCGGCGTCGTGCGGACTCGTCGGTTGATGGAAGATTCTGGCGGCTCGGAGCAATGGCTCTCCCTGACTGATTCCACTATTCGACGGACGAAAGTATACTTCGTCACGCTCCATCAACAGCTTGCGGATCGCCATCGGATTGCCTCCGACGGCGTACAATCTCAGCGCTTCAAGCAGCATCGTCTTGCCGACGTTGTTCTTGCCGACGATCAGATTGACTCGGCCGAGCTTCGGAACCTGAAGTCTCCGAAACGCCCGAAATCCTTCGATGTTGAAGCTGCGAAGCACGGTGTCACCTTCGTTCGAGGCATGCGGCAGCGCGAACGATGATGGTCCGCATCGGCGCTAACTTACTTACTTTATCCGCCGAGTCGATGAAAGCTAGGCGGGCGAACGGGTCAGGTCGTCGGTACGCCGTCGGGTTCCTCCCAGACGGTGTGGTAGCCGCCGGTTTGTTCGCAGTAGGTCGCCATTCGGGCGTAGAAGGCGTGGTGCGACAGGGTCGCCGTGTCGCCGATCACGATCAGTTTGCGCTTCGCGCGAGTCCAGGCGACGTTCGTTCGTCTTACTTCGGAAAGGAAGCCGATCGTCCCGGCGGCGTTCGATCGTACCAGGGATAAGACGACGACTTCCTTCTCCCGACCCTGGAAGCCGTCCACGGTGTCGATCTCAACGCCCTTCGCGTCGACTAAGAGTTCGCGTAAGAACCGCACCTGGCCGGCGTAGGGGGTGATGACCGCCACGTCGGTCGGCGGCACGCCCACCGCCAGTAGCTCTAAGACTCGGCGGCGCACCAGTTCCGCCTCGCCCCGGTTGCGGCGGCTTTCGCCTTCGGGTTCGGCTTCCTCGTCGAGGCCGGCGCCGGCGGTGTCGATCAGGTGGACCGGGTCGCCCGGCATCAGGGCGAGCACTTCCAAGGAGCAGGCTTCCACGGCGGCGGCCACGGCCGGCGCGTCGGTCAGCAGGCGGTCGGCGGCCGAGGGGTCGGCCAGCAAACTGCCGGCGTAGAACTCCGCCGACGAGAATTCCATGATCCGCCGGTTCATGCGGTACTGCACGTCAAGCCGCCGCAGCCACGGCCGACCGAAGGTGTGGGCCAGCCGCTCCAACAGGCTGACCCCCAGCCCGCCGGCCTGCGCTTCGGGCGAGACCACCGTCGGCGGCAGTTGACAGTGGTCGCCCGCGAGCGCCACCTTGCGGCAGCGGTCGAGCGGTATCCAGCAGGCCGGCTCGGTCGACTGGCAGCCTTCGTCGATGACGACCAGATCGAAGAACCGTTCGCCCAGGATGTCGGCGTCGACGGAGGTGAGCGTCGAGCAGACGATATTCGCTTTCGCCAGGATTTCGGCGGCGGCGCCGGCCTCCAGCCGCTTGGCGTCGGCGAGCAGGGAGCGGGCTTCCTGCCGTTGGTCGCGCTTCTCACCGGGGGCGGGCTTGCCGCGGGTCCATCTATCGGCTTGACGAAAGAGGGCGTACGCCTCTTTGCTGAGTTTTCGCGCGAGCCGGACGTCGTCGTGTTCGTCGACGAGGACGTCGAGGGTGTGGCGGCGCAGCGCCGGCAGGACGCGGGCCGGGTGACCAATGCGCACGGCCGCCTCGCCGCCGGCGACCAGCCGTTCCAGCATGTTGTCGACAGCGAGGTTGCTGGGGGCGCAGGCCAGCACTGATTCGCCGCGCCGCACCGCTTGGCGGATCAGTTCGACCACGGTGGTGGTTTTGCCGGTGCCGGGCGGGCCGTGCAACAAGGCGACGTCCCTCGCCGCCAGCGCCAGACGGACGGCGTCGCGCTGCGACTCGTTGAGGTCCTTGTTGAGCCAATCGATGCGCGGGACGACGGCGTCGAACTCGGCCGGCCGTTCGCCCAGCAGCACCCGCCGCAGATCAAAGAGCCGACCCTTGGCGGCATGGCGGGCGCGGTCGAGGGCGGTGCGCTGCCGGCGCAGCGACGCCTCGTCGTCGGCCTGGTCGAGCCGCCAGACGGCGACGTCGTCGACGGCGACCGGGTCGTCGCCGTAGGACGGAAAGGCGACGCGCAGGAAGCGCTCGTCCATTTCGCAGATCACGCCGCGTTCGACGCGGTCGGGTCGGCCGCCGCGGCGGCGGCGTTCGTCGGTGTCGGCGCCGGCCAGCACGGGCGAACCGACGCCGAGGCGCGTCCAGGGCAGCGGGTCGCTCATCCGGCCGCGGGTGAAGGTGACGATGCGGCGGCCGGCCAAGCCGGAGTATTCGTCGACGCGCGCCAAGCCGCCCAGCGCCAAGCCGAGCCGTTCGGCGTCGGCGGTGGTCAGCAG
>JBOFFD010000076.1:0-3526 GCA_051648425.1 Planctomycetia bacterium | reverse complement strand
GCGTGACCGGGCCGTCGTTGGCGGATTCGACCAGCATGTCGGCGCCGAAGATTCCCGCTTGGACCTTGAGACCGCCGGCGGCCAACCGTTTCAGTAACGTTTCATACAGCGGCTTGGCGTGGTCGGGGTGGGCGGCCTCGATGAAACTGGGACGACGGCCCTTGCGGCAGTCGCCGTACAACGTGAACTGACTGACGACCAGCAGTCCACCGCCGACGTCGGTGACCGAGCGGTTCATTTTCCCGGCGTCGTCGGCGAAGATTCTTAGATTCAGAATCTTGTCGGCCAGATACTCGACCGCGACGGGACCGTCGGTCGGTGCGACGCCGACTAAGAGCAGTAGGCCGGCTCCGATTTCACCGACGACGGCGTCGGCGACGAGCACTCGGCCCCATTTCACCCGTTGCACCACCACCCGCATCGGCGAAGCGCTACTTCTGAAGACCCTGGTTGAGTCTTTCAAAGTAGCCGCGGGCGTGTTCGCGGTACTCGCGAGGGACGTTTTGGCGGTCGACGGCGTCGGTCGAAGCGCGGTCGGCGCGGGCGGCGGCTTCGCGGATTTCCAGAACGCTGTCCCCCTTGAAGGCGCGGGCCGGCCCTTCGCCGGTGACGATCACCTGTCCCTTGCCGGCGGTCGTCGGGTCGCGGGTCGGCTTCGCGGCCTTGACGCCGGTCTCTTTTTCGCCGCGGTCGCCTTCACCGACGCCCCGGCCGCCCTTGCCTTTTCCCTTGTTCCGCGAGGGCTTGTTGCCTTGGCCGTCGCCTTCGCCTTCGCATTGCCCCTGGCACATGCCGGACCGGCATTCCGCCAAATCCTCGGTGAGCTGCGCCAGCATCTTTTGCGACTCTTCGTCCTTCTGAAGCTGGTCGAGGATGTCCTTCGCTTCCGACAACTGATTCAAGGCGTCCTGGAGATCCTTGTCGGACGGCTCGCCTTTCTGACCGGGTTGACCTTCCTTGCCGCCGCCGGGGTTCATGCATTTCGAGCATTGACCCAGTTTCTCGGCCAGCTTCTTCATCTGCTGGAGTTTCTCGCCGTCTTTCGCGAGCTTCTCCAGTTCCTTCTTAAGCATCTCCGGGGGGAGGTTCTTACGCAGTTGCTCGGCCCGTTTTTGTTGGTCGGCGGCTTCCGCCAATTTCTTCTGTAGCGCGTCGAGCTGCTTGGCCAGCTTCTCTCGTTGGTCGGCGTCGAGCTTCTTATCGGCCAGGTCTTTCTTCAGTTGTTCGAGTTGGGCGGCCGCCTTCTGAAAGTCGCCTTTCTTCAACGCCTCTTGCAGTTTGGAGGCCGGTCCTTCGGTTCCGTTGGGCAGTTGCTGCAGACCGCGTTTGATCTGTTCGACGGCGTCGAGCTTACGGCGTTCGTCTTCCACCTGTTTCGCCAAATCGCTGAGCTTTAAGACGGCGTCTTCCACGCCCCCCTTGCGATCCTGGGCCAGTTCGCGGTTGGCGGCGTCGATCTTGTTGGTCAGTTCCTTGAGGGACGGATCGAGATCCTTTTCGTCGGCTTCCTTCCGCCGCTCGGCCAGTTTGGTTTCGAGAACCTTCGTCTCGGACGCGATCCGTTCCTTTTCCTGTTCGCTCGCCGATCGTCCGGCGGCCGAGGTCGTCCACTCCGCCGGCGACAGGAACGCCCCAGTCACCACCAGAGCCGCGAGCGGCGCCAGCGGCAGCCAGCCGCGCTTCGGCAGCGGAACGGGAATCTTTTCGGCGACTTCCAAGCGCTCGACGCGCTGGGCGACGTCGGCCGCGAACGCCTTGCCGAACGGCTTTTCCAACTGGTCGGGGGTCATCGTCTGCAACGTGCTGACCCGTTCGCGCAGCTCGAAGGCGCGATCGAACTCCAGGGCGGCGTCCATGGTCGACGGCCGGGCCAGCCACGCCGACGCGACGCCGACGGCCGAACCGATTCCCAGCCCCGCGACGGCGAAGACGATCGTCGAAACTTCGTAACCCGCCCAGCGGACGACGACGAGCGCCAGGCAGGCCATAAGCAAGGAAGGCGTCAACGATCCGGTGAGCGATCGGGCCAGGCGCCCCCAGGCGAGACGCCGGCGGACGTCGCGGATCTTGCGTTCGATGGCAGCGGACATGGGAACGGCCTCCGCGAGACGGAACGGCGAACTGCAGGGTCTGACGTAGACAGTATAGACCTTTCGCAACCAAACTCCCGCGACGGTCCGCGGAAATCAACTTCGGGGTGGACCGATTCGATCTTTTGCCGGGTCGCTCACCCCTTGCAGTTCCGCCCACTTCTTCTTAGCCGTCTCGGCCTGCGCCGGGGTCATCACCCCGGCCTTGACCATCAGGTCGATCTTTTCCAGTTTGGACATCTTCTGAAAGAACTTCCTCGCTTTGCGTATCCGTTCGCTCGACGACAGCAGGATCGACTTGGAGCGCTTTGCAGACATCGTCAACTCCTAGTACTGTCGGTTGATGCAGCCACGCCCCGAGAATGTTGGCTGGGTTCCGTACGCAAAGTTGGATATGCGTGTCGTGGGAAATCCAACTGCCAGCCCAAATCCTTTTCTTTTTGACAGTCGGAACGTAAACGCCCCTGGCAGTGTCCACCTTGAATCCAGGGTCGAACTTCTCGGCGGATGCATAGGCGTAATTGAAGACGGCGCAGTCAAGCCTTCGGAATTGCCTTTCATTGGTGGGAAGCGGTTCCCCGGCCAACTCCAAATTTTCCTTATATTCGTCGAAAACCTCGCCAACATACTTTACATTGTCGGGTTCCGTCAAATCGAGACAATACCCAAGCCGAATCATGCAGGCGACGACGGCCAACGGTTCCGTCGCACGGCGTACGTCTTCGGGATTCTTGTCGGCTTTCCTGATGTATTGCTTTTGGCGGAGTTTCGCCCAAGTCAGTGCTTGTTTCGGCGCGTACTCCCAGAAGTAGATTCCGCCGCCCAGCCAGTCGTAGTCTCTGTCGCTCCATTTGAAGCCTTCGATGCGGTTCACGATGCGAAGCGCCGAGGCGAGGCCGGTGCCGTGGTAGCCGACGACGGTTCGGTGGTAGTCGTCGAACCTGGCGGTGGAGTCTGGGTCGATTTTTTCGCCGCCGCCGACGCGACCTCGTCTCGTCGCCCGGCCTGCGTCAAGCGGCGCGACAACCGTCTACGAACACGCCGTCCGGCGGCCGCGCGGGGCGGTCGACGGACGGCGATGGTGCGTCCAGAGTTTTCCGGGCGGCGGCGTTACATGCTGCTGCTGGTGCGGCCGCCGGCGGGGACGACCCACACCTTGACGACGCACGAGATGTCTTCCGCCAGCGTCAACGTGATGTCGTAAAGGCCCAGTTCCTTGATGTGGCCGTCGAGCACGACGTTGCTTTCGTCGATCTTGAAGCCGTCTCGCTGCATCGCCTTGACGATTTCCACCGAAGTGACCGAGCCGTAGAGGATGTTCTCTTCGTTGGCGTTGGCTTCGATGGTGAGGCTGTGCTTTTCGATTTCCTTGGCCAGCACCTTGACCTCGGCGATCTTGGCGATGCGGATGGCTTCCTGCTTGGCCTGATGCTTCT
>JBOFFD010000075.1:0-1666 GCA_051648425.1 Planctomycetia bacterium | reverse complement strand
GAAAGCGGCGGCCGTCAAGCTCTTTTCGCTGCCGACCCACCGATCTTTTTCCGGCTGAACGGTTTCTTTTGAGTCCGTATTCTTCTAGAATTAGTTAGTGGCCGTTTGCCGCGATCGTTCGTCGAGCTTCCATCGCCTTGGAGCTTTGTCGATGTCTAAACCAGCAAATGCCGTCGACGCGGAGCACGCCGGTCCCGTACCAACCGGCGGCGGGGCGGCGGACGTTTTTTGGATGCTCAAGGCGGTGCGGTCGCTGGAGGCGGAGCACTCGCACCAGCCGCAACCGCCGCAGCCCGACGCCGCCAAAGAGCGGGTGCGGGTGGACGGCTTGCTGCGGCAGGTGTTCGCCGGGCGTCGCGCCGTGGTCGTCGCCGAGCGGCTGCGCGGCTTCCAACGCCGGCCCGGCCAGCACATCCTGCGGGTCGAAGCCTCGTCCGTCGAGGGAAGTCTGGAAGCCTGGATCGTTAAGATCGGCGACGGCGTCGAACTCGGCAAGGAGTACCACGGCTGGCGAAACTGCCAGCCCGCCGGCCCGGTGGACGACGCCATCCTGGCCGAGATCAAGCCGGCGCCCCCCGGCGCCGCCGAACCGCTCGCCCTGCTCTATTCCGACGCCAACGTGTCGCTGGGCGATTCCGTGCTGCTGCTCGAAGACGCTTTCCTCCGCTGCGTGCGGCACGGCGAGCCGACCGTCGCCTCCATTCGCGGGGCCTTTCAACGCATCTTCTACAAGCTGGCGTCGAGGTTCTAACTGCGAAGCTCGACCTGGCGGTTGACCGCGAACGAGTGGCTGGCCGAGTCGCACCCCGAAGTTCCCGGCGACCATTGGCTGGGGCATCGCGTGGGCCTGGGGATGCAAGCCCTGAAGACCGGCGGCTCGCCGGTGCCCGACGTGCATCCCCCCGACTCTCGACTCGATTCCGAAGCGAAGCGGGCCTACCGCCGGCTGGCGCTGGCGGCACTGGCCGACGCGGGGGAAACCTTCGTCGACCCGTGCGACGCCCTGGCCGCGCTGGCCCGGCCCAACTGCGGCGGCGGCTCGATGTTGCACTTGCTTTTGGGCGCGGCGCACGGCGACCTGCACGGGCGGAACATTTTGACGTCGATCGTCCGCGACACCGTCGGCTCGACCGCCGTCTTCGATTTCGGCGACATGCGGACCACCAACCTCGTCGCCTGGGACTTCGTCAAGCTGGAGATGGAACTGAAGGTCCGGGCCTACCCGCTCGTCTACGAAGGCGACGCCGCCGCCTTCGCCCGGCGGGTGCACGGCTTCGAGACGCGGTTGTCGCAGGCGGTGCGTGCCGAGTACGACGGTCTGCCGAAACCGGCCGACGAAGCCGGTAAGAAGCTGCAACGGCTGCGCGAACTGCTGTTGGAAATCCGCCGGCTGGCCGGGGTGCATTTGGGCGGTCCCGGCCGGGAAAGAAAACGGGAATGGCTGGAGGAATGCAACTTCCTGACGGCCTGCTACGGCGTCTACGCGGGCAAGTTCCCGACGTACGGCCAACAGGAGTTGATCGGCGCGTACGTGGCGGCCGGCGTGGCGGCCGCCCGACTGACCTGGGTGCGGCGTCGGCTGCGGTTGGCCGAGCGGCTGCAAGCGGCCGAGGCCGGCGCCCTGTTGGCCAAGGGCGACCCGACGGCGGCGGCGTCGGCCGACGCC
>JBOFFD010000074.1:0-1529 GCA_051648425.1 Planctomycetia bacterium | reverse complement strand
TCTTCCAAAAGGTCGACCGCGGCGCCGTCTTGTTCTGGCCGGCGCCGAAGACGGCTTTGGAACGGCCCCTCAAACTGCGGTTGTTTTCCATCGCCGCGTTTCAGCGGGACGCCGAGGCCCGCGGCTTTTCGGCCGTCCTTGAAGGTCTGCCGCCGCCCCAGGCGACGGACGTTCGCCCGCCGGCGCTCGTCGATCTCGACCGTCCCGGCTCCAAACGGGACGCCGGCCGATGAGCGCCGCCAGCGACGCGGGGACGACCTCGGGCGTCCGCAAGACCCCCCGCTGGCGGGCCGCCGCGCCCCACGACGGCCGCGCCGCCATCGACGACCCGCTCACCGGGCGCGTCACGCCGCGCGCGGCCGACCCGATGCGGCGCGTGTACTGCGTGCTGGCCCTCATGGGCGTCCTGCTGGGGGGCGTCGGCGGCATGCTGTCGTGGTTGCGACCGGCCCCCGCCCCCACGTTCGTCGCCGCCTGGGTGACGCAGTATCAATCCCGCCTCCTGCCGCCGATGGAATCCGACGGCGACCAGCGGGAACTTCGCCAAGCCGGCCTCTTCCCCCGCGACACCGACGACACCTTCCCCGACCAGGAACGGGCCTTGCTCGTCCAGAACCTGGAATCGCTGCGGTCGCTGCGGCCCGGTCGGCCCCTCGTCGTCTACCTCAGCGCTTTGGCGGCGACCGACGCCAGCGGCCGCGTCTACGTCGTCCCGGCCGACGCCGACCCCTACGCGCCCGCCGACCGCCTGCCGCTGGCCGACGTCTTGACCGCCGTCCGCGCCAGCCCCGCCCGCTACGTCCTGCTCATCCTCGACGTCATGAGTTCCGGCTTGGCCGACCCCCGCCTGGGCGTGTTGCTGGAAGACGTGCCGGCCCGCATTGAAGCGGAATTGAAGGCGGTGCCGCATGACCGTCGTCTGACGCTCTGCGCCTGTTCGCCGGGACAGGATTCGCACGCGCCGCTGGTGATGGGGCGGACGCTGTTCGGCTACTATTTCCAGGCCGGTTGGAGCGGCTGGGCCGACGGCTGCAACCCCTCCAACGAACGCAACGGGCAAGTGTCGGCGTTCGAGTTGGCGGCGTTCGTCCGCGCCCGCGTCGACCGTTGGTCGCGGCAGAACCTCGGGCAGCGGCAGACGCCTGTCTTGTACGGCGACGCCGATCCGTCGCTCGACTTCCATGTCTTCGCCCCGCCGCACGGCGCGCCGCCGCCCTACCCGCCGACCCCGCCGCCGCGACTCTGGAAAACGACGGCCGCCCCGGCCGCCGCGCCCGTCGGCGAAGCGTCCACTGCCACACCGGCGACACCAACGCCGGCCGCCGGCGCGCCGTCCACTGCCATACCGGCGACATCCGCTGCCACGACGGCGACACCCGCTCCGGCCGCCGCCGCTGCGACCGGAACCGCCGCACCGGCAGTGCCGGCGGCCGCTTCGGCCGGCGCTCCCGCGGAAGCAAAGCCGGCGGCCGACTCACCGGCTAAACCGACCGCCGGCCCCGCCGCGACGCCGGCGGCCGCCGTCAAGC
>JBOFFD010000073.1:0-1510 GCA_051648425.1 Planctomycetia bacterium | reverse complement strand
TGCGTCGGCCGCGCACCGAGGAGGTCGATCCGTTGTACCCCACCTTGATCCACCGGATGATCTTCCTCGATCTTACCAAGACTTTTCTGCTCGCCCTCGCCGGTACGTCCACGCTGCTGATGTTGATCGGCGCCATGGTCGAAGCGACGCGCCAAGGGCTTGACCCGGTCGTCATTCTGACCGCGCTGCCGTATCTCATTCCGCCGATGCTGCCGTACACCATCCCCACCTGCCTGCTGTTCGCCTGCACGGTGGTTTACGGCGGCATGAGCAGCAACAATGAAATCATCGCGCTGAAGGCGGGCGGCATTCACCTTTTCCACGCCATACTGCCGGCGCTTGTCTTAGGCGTGGTGATGTCGGGCGTGGGGGTGTATCTGACGGACCAATTCATCCCCGCGTGCAACGCCCGATTCGCCAAGATCATGCTTTCCGACATGCAGAGTACGATCTACGCCTACCTGAAGAACAAAGGGGCGTTGGTTCATAACGATTTTCAGTTTGAAATCTACGTTCAGAACGTTCGCGGCGAAAAACTCATTCGGCCGATCTTCAAGCGACGCGGCCCCAAGGGCGACTACGACATGGTCGCTCAGGCCGACGAAGCGGTTCTGGAAGTCACGCAGGATCCCAGCGGCGAGAAAGACCCGGTCTGCATCGTGCGGCTCAAGGAAGCGATCGCCACGAACGAGTCGGGCAACGGCGGGCAATTGCGGGACCGTCCGTTGGAACTTCCGCTGCCAAAGATGGGCGGCGACGGCAAAGACAGCAAACTGCAACACCTGACCTTTAAAGCATGTTTCGAGCGGGCGGAACGCCATCGAAGACAGGCCGCCGAATGGGAAGCGGAGATGTCGATGATGGCGGTCGCGGCGTCGATCGGCACCGACCCCAATCTTTTCGCTCGGGCGCTCAACAAACCGCCGACCTCCGGTTCGCCGACCCTCGTCGGGGCCGACCCGTTTCCGATCGCGAAGAAGCTGATCCACTCGCCGGCGGTGATTCAGATCGAGCGACGCCGAGCGCTTCAAGCCGAGGCCGACGTTCACGTGCGCATCGCGCAATCGGTCGCCGCGCTGCCGTTCATTCTGCTCGGCTGCCCCATCAGCATCCTGTTCCAACGGCGCGACTTCCTGCAATCGTTCTTCGTCTGCTTCCTGCCGATCATCACCATCTATTACCCGGCGACGATCCTGGCCGTCAACGTCTACAAGGAAGGCAACGGTTGGCTGGCGACGACCGTCTGGCTGCCGACCATCCTGGCCGTCGCGGCGGCGCTGCCGTTGCTGCGGAAAGTCTTGTTCCGCTGACGCCGATTTTAGTAAGACGACCCCTCTAGGACGCCCCGTCATGATTCTCGACGACCTGTCCGGCGCGCACTGGTATGAATCGCTGCACCCCGGACTTAAGACGGCGTTCGACTATCTGAAATCGTTGACGCCGGCGGGGCCGCCCTTGGGGCGGACCGACGTCGACGGCGACCGCGTCTTCGCTCTGACCGCCCGCGAAC
>JBOFFD010000072.1:0-4192 GCA_051648425.1 Planctomycetia bacterium | reverse complement strand
TGAATCGAACGAAGGACTCGGCTTCGGCTTCCGTTGCGGCTTCCTGGGCATGCTGCACATGGAAATCGTGGGCCAACGGCTCGAACGGGAGAGCGACATCGACCTCGTTCAGACGGCGCCGAGCGTCACCTACGAACTGTTGCTGGCGAGCGGTCAAACCATCCTCATCAACAGCCCGGAAAAGGTGCCCGACCCGTCCACCATCAAGGAATGGCGCGAGCCGATCGTGCTGGTGAATTTCATCGTGCCGACCGCCAACATCGGCCCGGTCATGCAAATGTGTCAAGACCGCCGCGGCGTGTACAAAAAGACCGAGTACATGAGCCGCGACCGTACGATGGTGCAGTACGAACTGCCATTGGCGGAACTGATCATCGACGTGTACGACCGACTGAAGACGGCGACGCACGGCTACGGTACGATGGACTACGACGTGACCGGCTTCAAGGCGGCGCACCTCGTGAAGCTCGACATTCTGGTCGCCGACGAAAAGGTCGACGCGCTGTCGTGCATCACGCACCGCGACTTCGCCGACCGTCGCGGCCGTCGGCTGATTTTGAAGCTGAAGACCGAAATCGACCGCCACCTTTTCCCGGTCGCCCTCCAGGCGGCCATCGGCGGCAAGATCATCGCCCGCGAGACCATCGCCGCCGTGCGGAAGGACGTGACCTCCAAATGCTACGGCGGCGACATTTCGCGCAAACGCAAATTGCTCGAAAAGCAGAAGGAAGGTAAGAAGCGGATGAAACAGTTCGGTCGGGTGGAAATCCCGCAGAAGGCGTTCCTGGCCGTCTTGCAGGTGAACGACGAATGAAAAAGGGGATGGCGACCGCGCCCGACGCCGCCGACGCGCGGTCCGTGGTCGACTTCTTCCTTTGTTTGTTCATCGCCGCGGCCTTGGTGCGCACCTTCGTCGCCGAACCGTATTTCGTCCCCACCGGCTCGATGGCCCCCGCGCTGTTGGGCTGGCACAAAGAGACCCGCTGCCCTCATTGCCGCGCCCGCGTCGTCGTCGGTTCCGACGGCGCCAGCGGCTCCAACGCCGTCTGCGGCAACTGCTCGCGCCTCGTTCCGCTCGACGAACTCCCCGTCGCCGCCGGCGACAGGCTGCTCGTGCAGAAAGGCTCGTTCGACTACGTCGGCCCCCGCCGTTGGGAAACGGTCGTCTTCCGCAATCCTGATTCGCCGAACGAGGCGTACGTCAAGCGCGTCGCCGGTCTGCCCGGCGAGACCGTCCGCATCGTCGACGGCGACGTCTTCGTCGACGGCGCGATCGCCCGCAAGTCGTTGGACGAACTGCTTTCCCTCGTCACGCCGGTCTTCGAGGCCACCACCCCCGCGCTGGCCGCCGAGCGCTTCGGGCCGCTCTACGCGGTCGGCCCCTGGACGGTCGACGCCGCGGGCGCCCTGCGTTTCACGCCGCCGCCCGCCCCCGGCGACGCCGACCTGCTGTACAACATCGCCTACCACCACCGCGGCCGGTTGGGCCGGGAATCCTACGCCGTCGACTTCACCGGCTACTCGCCCGACCGCCCTGGTTGGCTCGAGGAGCCGATCGCCGACCTGGTTCTGCAATGCGTCGTCGAAGCAACCCCGGCGGAAGGCGTACTGAAAATCGGTCTCGCCCCCGAAGAATCGCTGGGTTTTTCGCTGCGGCTGCACCCCGCCGACGGCCGGATCGAGCTGTACCACCGCGACGTCCTGCTGCGTTCGGGGTCCACCGCCGCCGACTTCACGCGCGGCGCGGCGGTCCTCTTCGCCCACGCCGACCGTCGACTGTACGTCCGTCTCGACGGCGTCGCGCCGTTCGCCGATTTCGACCTGCCGGGCGACGAACCGGCGCTCTGGGGCCGCAGCGGCCGGGTCGCATGGTCCAGCCGCCCGGCGACCTTCGCCGCCTCCCAAACGCCCGTCGTCGTCCGTTCCTTCAAACTGACCCGCGACGTCTATTACGCCGCCCGCGTCACGGGCGCCGGGCGGATGGCGGGCGTCGACGAGGCTTACACCCTCGGACCAACCGAATACTTCATGCTCGGCGACAACAGCCCCGTCTCCAGCGACAGCCGAATGTGGCCGTCGACCGCCGTCGACCGCTCGCTGCTCATCGGCAAACCGATCATGGTCCATCTGCCGTCGCAGACCTGGACCGCCCACGTCTTCGGTCGCGAGTGGCGTTGGTCGTTCCCCGATTTCCGCAACGTCCGCCGCATCCACTGACGCGAAACAAATCGACCGCCCTCAGGAGTAAGACCGCGTGACCGCCAGCACTGAATCGATTCTCGACGAACCCCAACCTAAGACGCAGACCCCGCTCGTCCGCGAACTCGGCGAAACCGTCGTCTTCGTTTTGGTGCTCGTGCTGCTGCTGCGTTTGTTCGGCGCCGAGGCGTTCGTCATCCCCACCGGGTCGATGGCGGTCACGCTGCTCGGCGCGAACAAGGAGCTGCGCTGCCCGTCGTGCGGTTGGACGACTCAGTTCAACGCCTACGACGAAGTCGAAGGCGGCCGGCGGGTCGTCCGCGGCTTGTGTCAGAACTGCCGACTGCCGCTCGACCTGTCGAAAACCCCGCCCGGCGTCGGCGCCAACGCCGTCGACGGCGTCATCGATCCGCTGTTGCGCCGCATTCCCGGTTTCGCCGGCGCCGGCGGCGACCGCGTCTTAGTTTCTAAATTCCTCTACGAAGGATTTGAAGACCCCCGCCGTTGGGACGTCGTCGTTTTCAAATACCCGGTGCCGACGCAGTTCGGCGACCGCAACCACACGTCGCAGACCAACTTCATCAAGCGCCTCGTGGGCCGACCGAACGAGACGCTGAAGATCCGCTACGGCGACCTGTTCGTCAAGCCGGACGGCGCCGCGGAATTCACCGTCGCCCGCAAACCGCCGCGCATCGTCGACGCCGTCCGCCGCCTCGTCTTCGACAACGACCACCTGCCGGCCGACCTGCCCCCGGAGAAGTTTCCACCCCGCTGGACCCCCGACGCCCCCGCCGGCTGGACCGTCCTCGACCAAGGCAAGTCGTTCCAACCCGTCGGCGGCGGCGAACAGTGGCTGACCTACCGGCACATCATCGGCGGCGGCGACCGTCGCGGCTCCTCCACGCCGCAGCTCATCACTGATTTCGAGGCCTACAACACCACCCGCGACGATCACCGAATCCATCACAACTGGGTCGGCGACCTGCACCTCGACGTCGTCGTCGACGTGCGCGATCTTAAGGGCGACGTCCTGCTTGAACTCGGTTCCGGCAAACGCCGTTTTCGCTGCGTCATTAAACTGGCGGACAAGCGGGTCGACCTGGAATTGAACGGCAAACCGTTGACGTCGCGGGTGTCGCCGATCCACCGTCCCGGCCTTTGGCGGGTGCAATTCGGCCATGTGGACGAACGGCTGATGGTGCGGGTGACGCCCGAAGGCTGGTTCGCCGCCGACGAGCACGTCTTCGGCGACGGCGTCGACGTTCCGTCGCCGACCGACGACGAGCGTGGCCCGGTTCTCGACGACGTTCTGAAACCCGCCCGCCTCGGTTTCAAGGACGCCGCCGCGTCTTACAAGCATCTGAAACTGCACCGCGACGGTTATTACTCGCAGACCGTGCGCCGCTCCGACGTGCCGGCCGACTACCCCGGCCCGGACGACTTGGCCCTCGACGCCTGGCTGGAGGATTGGCGGCAAGGCTTGGCGACCGTCCCCGGCAGGGAGTTCAAGATCGGGAACGACGCCTACTTCATGCTGGGCGACAACAGCACGTCGAGCAGCGACGGCCGCGAGTGGGAAGAGGGCTGGCACACCACCCCGCGTTCGCTGCTCTTAGGCCGCGCCCTGCTCCTGTTCATGCCGCGGCGCAACGTCAAGTTCGTCCACTGACCAAAGGCGCGAACGCTCCTCGGATCGGCGTCCGAGGAGCACGGTTTGCCGGTTACTTCACGTTCGGCGGGACGTCGATCAAGTAGATCTTCTTGTCGGCGTGCGCGACGGCGAGCAGAGCGCCGTTGGGGTGGAAGGCCACGTCGTAGGCGCCGACGCTGAACTTCTTGTCGAACAGCGATTTTCCGCCGTCGATATCCCACACCAGCAGCGTGCCGCCGTAGCCGCAGGTCGCCGCCCGCCGGTTCGTGGGGCTGAGCGCCAGGCCGTACAACTCTTCCGTCGACCCCGTCAGCGTCTTCACGACCGTGCCGCCGGCGACGT
>JBOFFD010000071.1:0-3331 GCA_051648425.1 Planctomycetia bacterium | reverse complement strand
GTCGGAATAGCCGCGCGGATCTTGATACTCGTCTTGCACGATGCACCTCCCGGTGTTGAACCCCGCTCGCCGCGAAGTATTATAGGAAACCGGTCGCGATCGAAAACTTACCGACTTACATCCGTGCCGGCGTAATAATCGACGGAATAGAGCATAAAGCAAAGCGCAATGATTGCGGCAGTAAATACAATCGGCGGGATAGCAACGGATAAAATTCGGTTCTTGCGCTTCTTGCAGTTATCGTTCAGCAGTGTCATAGTTGCGCCAGATCATTATGAGATCGCTGTCGTGCCGTTGTCATATTGAGGTCAAAAAAACGAAATACCGACATGAAGGTACTTGGTGTCGATCGACAGGCGCGATTTGGAACGGTACGCCAGCGCGGTTCCAGGGCGCGCGGATCGGCCTTCCAATGAGACTCGGCAAGTCGCTCGGCCACCTCTCGCATCGATTTCATCGACGTCCTCCACGACGGCACCGGCATCCTCGACCAAGCGTTCTCGTTTTACCGCCGACCTCGGCCGACGGCTATTCTGAAAACTCACCCAACCGCCCGGAGCCTGCCCTTTGTCTCCGAGGGATCGCTTGGTAAAATATCCGACCCTGCGGCGGGGCGTCCGTGAACCCGTGTGGGGCGGGCCGCGTCTTGCGGCCGGCGTCTTTTCTTTTTCGGCGGTCGATCGGCGAGCGAGGCGGTACGAGCGTGGCTGTTCATTTGGCGGTGGTCGGGGCGACGGGCGTCGTCGGACAGGAAATGCTGCGCGTGCTCGAGGAGCACAAGTTCCCCTACAAATCGATCCGCTTCCTGGCCTCCGGCCGCAGCGCCGGCGGCAACACCCTGTTCGACGGTCGGCCACACCCCGTCGCCGAAGTCTCTGCCGAGTCCCTGAAGGGCGTCGATATCGTCCTTTCCAGCACGCCGAAGTCAGTCAGCAAGGAATTCAGCCCGCTGGCCGCCGCCGCCGGTGCCGTCGTCGTCGACAACTCCAGCGCCTACCGCATGGACCCGACCGTGCCGCTCGTGGTGCCGGAAGTCAACCCGCATGTGATCCTGACCCACCGCGGCATCATCGCCAACCCCAACTGCGGGACCATCCAAATGGTTGTCGCGCTGAAGCCGCTGCACGACTTGGCCGGCATCAAACGGCTGGTCGTCAGCACCTATCAGGCGTCGAGCGGCAAGGGTGCGAAGGCTCTCGCGGAATTCGAGTCGCAGCTCGCGGCCGTCGGCCGAGGCGAGCAACCGGCCGCCGCCGCCGTCCACCGTCACCGCCTCGTCGGCAACTGCCTGCCCGACGACTGGACCTTCGACGACGACAGCGGCAACAACGAAGAAGAAATCAAGATCGTCAACGAAACCCGCAAGATCATGGGCGTCGCCGATCTACCGGTCGTCGTCACCTGCGTGCGGGTGCCGGTGCATACGGGTCACAGCGAATCGTTGAACGTCGAATTCCATCGGCCGATCAGCGTCGCCGAGGCGCGGGCCGCGTTGGCGAAGGCCCCGGGCGTGGTGCTGATCGACGACCCGAAGGCCGGCAAGGTGCCGCTGGCCGCCGACTGCGTCGGCCGCGACGAGACCTTCGTCGGCCGCATTCGTAAAGATTCCACGGTGCCTCACGGGCTGAACCTGTGGGTCGTGGCCGACAACCTCCGCAAGGGGGCGGCCACCAACGCCGTGCAGATCGCGGAGCATCTGCTCAAGCTGCGGCCGTCTTAAAAACGCCGCGGCGGTTTCCCTATCTTAAGGAGTGCGACGTGTCGGAAGAACAGGCCCCCGCCGGCGACCAAGGCCCCGCCATCGACGACGGCAAATTGCAGCCGATGTACACCAACTTCTGCCGCGTCACCGGCACCCCCGAAGAAATCGTCATCGACTTCGGCCTCAACACCGAGATGGCGTCGACTTCCACCCAGCCCATCCGCATGTCGCAGCGCATGGTCTGCAACTTCTACACCGCCAAGCGGCTGCTGTACGCTCTTCAGATGGCCGTCCAACGGCATGAAAAGGCTTTCGGGAACGTCGAAACCAACATTCAGAAGCGCGTCGTCGCCCGGCCGCCGCAAGGCTGAGTTCGTGCGTTCGCGACGCGAGTTTCTTACCGTCGGCTTAAGCGCGGCGGCCGGCTGCGCCCGCGCGGCCGACGCCGTCGTCTTATACTGCTCGCTTGATCGTGAATTCGCCGAGCCGGTGTTGGCGCGCCTTCAGCGCGACGCCGGTCTTACCCTCGCCCCGCTGTACGACGCCGAGTCGACCAAGTCGGTCGGTCTCACCGAACGACTGCGGCGCGAGGCGGCCCGGCCGCGGTGCGACGTCTTCTGGAACAACGAGGTTCTCAACACCGTCCGCCTGGCGCGGGCCGGCCTGCTCGAACCGTACCAGCCGCCCGCCGCCGTCGGCCTCCCCCCTTCCCAGTGCGACCCCGGCGGTCGCTGGCACGGCTTCGCCGCCCGCGCCCGCGTGCTGCTGGTGCATTCGCCCAGTGTCCCCGCCGACGCCGAGCCGCAACGGCTCGCCGACCTCGCCGATCCGAAATGGAAGGGCCGGTTCGGTCTCGCCAAACCGCTTTTCGGCACCACCGCGACGCACGTCGCCGCCCTCTTCGCCACCCTGGGACCGGCCGACGCCAAGGCGTTGCTGTCGGCGTGGAAGGCCAACGACGTTCAGATACTGTCGGGCAACAAGCGGGTGGCGGTGGAAGTCGGCGCCGGCACCCTGGCTTGCGGATTGACCGACACCGACGACGCCTTGGCCGAGATCGACGCCGGCCGACCGGTGCGCGCCGTCTTCTTGGACCGTCGGCCCGACGAGCTTGGCACGTTGCTGCTGCCGAACACCATCGCCGTGGTCAAAAACGGCCCGCGTCCCGACCTGGGCAAACGACTGGTCGACGCCGTCCTGACGCCCGCCGTCGAAGACGAGCTGGCGGCGGGACCAAGCGGCCAGATACCGCTGCACCGCGACGCGCGGACCCGCCCCCGTCTGGAACTGCCGGCCGACGTCCGTCGAATGCCCGTCGATTATGAAAAGTCGGCCGACGCCTGGGACGAAGCGATGAAGTTCGCGGCCGACCTGTTCACGGCGTAAAGCGCCGCAGTCGGGATGGTGGGAGGCGAAGAAGCGGCGGAGTGAACGTCTCAAGAAAAACAGAAAGCCGCAGCAACAAGCAGCGGCTTCGGTTGAAAGCTTGGTTCGTCGCGGGGCGACTTAGGCGACCGACTGGCCGACGCTGCTGAACGTGGTGCTGGCCTTGGTGCCGACGAGCTGGATCGCGGCGAGGCAGACGACGATGATCAGCGAGAGCATGACGGCGTATTCGACGGCGGTCGG
>JBOFFD010000070.1:0-2965 GCA_051648425.1 Planctomycetia bacterium | reverse complement strand
GGCCGCTGCGTTTTCGCTCGGTCGAATCGATCGTGGCGGCCGCCCGCGAAGCGTACGCCAACACCGGCTTCGACGAAATCGCGGTTCTTAGTTTGTCGAGCAGCGACTACCCTCACTTCGAGGAACTGGTGCAGGCGCTGGCCGACGAATTTCAGTCGAAGAACGTCAACATTTCGATTCCAAGTCTGCGCGTGAATGAACAGTTCCGGTCGCTGCCGAAGATCATGCCGGGCGTGAAGCGCGCCGGTCTCACCCTCGCCCCGGAAGTGGCGCGCGACGACATGCGCGACCAAATCCGCAAACCGATCGACAACGACGACCTCTTTGAAGGGTGCCGCGAGGCGTTCCGCCAAGGTTGGCAGCACGTCAAACTGTACTTCCTGTGCGGTCTGCCGGGCGAACGGCCGGCCGACCTCGACGGCATCGTCGATCTGGCGGAACGGATCTCCAAGATCGGCAAGGAAGAAACCGGCCGGTACGTGCCCGTCACCGCCAGCGTGTCCAATTTCGTTCCCAAGCCGCACACCCCTTACCAGTGGCGGGCGATGCAGACGCGCGACTACTTTCACTGGGCGCACAGACGACTGCGGAAGCGGGTGCGACTGAAAAGCGTGAAGGTGAAGTGCCACGACGTCGAACGGACGATGTTGGAAGGCATCTTAACCCGCGGCGACCGCCGCATGGCGGCCTACCTGGAGGAAGCGTGGCGCCGGGGGGCGAGGCTGGACGCTTGGGACGAATTCTTCAACCCTCGGCTCTGGTGGGACGCCGCCGTCGAGATGGGCGTCGACCTGGACTTCTATTGTCACCGCGAACGGCCGACCGACGAAAAGCTGCCGTGGGACCACGTCAACGTGAAGAAGGGCCGCGACTACCTCGAAAAGGAACACGGCCGGGCGATGGTGCAGTTGCAAGTGCTGGCGGCGGCCGACGTGGGGTGAACGCGGCGATTTCCCACGATGGATTCAGTTCGCCTTCGCCGCTTCGATTCGTTTGATCCAGTCTGAAAGGTCGGCGCGCGTCGAGCGGTGTTTTTCGTCGGCCGCGAGGTTGGTCCATTCGCCGGGGTCGGCGGCGTGGTCGTACAGTTCGGCGGCCTGGGCGGCGCCGTCCCATTCGGTGTAGCGGAACCGTTCCGTCCGCAACGATCGGCCCGTGATCTTACCTCGCTTCACGACCGTCAGCGCCGCATCTTTATGATTCAACGTCGGGTCGTCGAGAAGGGCGCGAAAGCTTCTTCCTTCCAACGGCGGCGCCTTCAGGCCGCAGGCTTCGGCGATCGTCGGATACACGTCGATGAACTCGACGAGGGCCGCCGACGCGCGGCCGTTCCCCTTCGCCCCCGGCACGCGCACCACGAGCGGCGTCCGGCAGCTTCGCTCGAACAGCGTATTCTTGTTCCACCAGTTGCGGACGCCCAGTTCGTAGCCGTGGTCGCCGAGGAAGACGACCACGGTGTCGTCGGCCGAGCCGGCGTCGGCGAGGGCGTCCAACACTCGGCCGACCTGGGCGTCCATGAAACTGACGCCCGCATAGTAGGCGTGCAGGAACTCTTTCTTATCGTCGGTGGTGAAACGATCGAACGCCGTCGCCAAGGCTCCGCCGCCGAGACTGAGCGGCGAGGGGATCTTATAGCCGTCGGGAGTCGTCGACGGGACGAGGTCCGCCCGGTCGTACAGGTCGAAATACTTCTTCGGCGATTGGAAGGGATCGTGCGGGCGGTAAAAGCCGACGGCCAAAAAGAGCGGTTTCTCGCGCGGGGCTTTTAAGATGCGAACCGCTTCGTCGGCGAGCTGTGCGTCGGCCTGCTCGGCGTCGGTGCCTTCGGCGGCCAGCCACCGACACCAATTCAACGCGCCGCCGGTGAGGTTGCGGCCGGCGCCTTTGTTTCCGACGGCGGTCGTTTTCCCGTAGAAGACTCGGTCGAATGATTTTTCGTCGTCCATCTCGTGTTTCACGTCGTCGGGGGAGAGGCCGCGATGGAAAATCTTCCCCAAACCGATCGATTCGTAGCCGTTCTTACGAAACAGTTCCGGCAGCGCGACGACGTCGGGCAGGTGTTTGCGGAAGTGGGTGGCGTTGTCCATGACGTCGGTCGTCGTGGGCCGCAATCCGGTCAGGAACGAAGTCCGGCTGGGATTGCAGACGGGGTACTGGACGTAGGCGCGGTCGAAGCGGACGCCGGCGGCGGCCAGGCGGTCGATGTTCGGCGATTTCACGACGGGATGGCCGTAACAGCCGAGGTCGACGTTCAGATCGTCGGCGACCAGGAACAAGATGTTGAACTTCTTAGACGGCGGGTCGCCGACGGCGGCCGAGGTGGAGAACATCATCGCGGCGGCCAGGGCGGTCGACAACGGAAACTTCATCGCGGCGTCCCTTCAAAAGTGAAGTGGAGTTCTACCGCGACGCCGGGGCAACGTCCGCCGGTTCTTATTTTTCGTCGTCGGATTCCTTGAGGGAGGCGTTTTCGATGGCGGGCAGGTCGCTGACGGCGGCCCCGCCGGCCTTGCGCCGGGCCTGTTCCGTTGACCGATAGTATTCGACCGCGGCCCACAGTTTCCGGCGGCACCTGCTGCATGAGGTGTAAGAGAACGGCCGCGGCGAGGGCGCCCTTCGCCACCCCCAGGCCGGCGCCGAAGAGGCGGTCGCCAAGGCTCGGCGTGTTTTCGCCGAACACTTTCTTTCGATACCACATGAGATAGATCGAACCGGGCATGGTGATCGCCAGCCAAATGACGAAGACGGCGGCGACGAAAAGCAGCGTGGGCCGCAGCGGTTCGGGAACGACCGTCAGATGCGGATCGGCCAGCGGCGGCAATTTGCCGCCGAGCGCTTCGCCGTACATCACGCCGACGACGAGGCCGACGAGTTGCAGCGTCTGCTGGGCGAAACCACGGCGGTAGCCCTGGTAGGCGGCGTAGAGAAGAATCAGACCGGCGGCGACGTCGAATCCCATGTCGGT
>JBOFFD010000069.1:0-2192 GCA_051648425.1 Planctomycetia bacterium | reverse complement strand
TGTCGAGATTGAGACCGGCGCCGCCGTGGTGGTCCCAGTCGGTGTGAAACAATTGGATGAACCGGACGCCGCGCTCGACGAGCCGACGGGCGAGCAGGCAGTTGCGGGCGAACGACGGCTTGGCGGGGTCGACGCCGTACAGGTCGAGGGTTTCCTTGGTTTCGCCGGTAAGATCGACCAGTTCGGGGGCGCTCGACTGCATGCGGAAGGCCATTTCGTAGGCGGCCATGCGGGTGGTGATTTCGCCGTCGCCGGTGACGGCCAGCCGCTCGGCGTTGAGGGCGTTGACGGCGTCGACGACGCCGCGCTGGCGGCGGGGGTCGACGCCCGAGGGGCTGGCGAGGTTCAGAATCGGCTCAGCGCCGTTCTGAAACGGCACGCCTTGGTAAGTGGTGGGCAGGAAGCCGCTGGAGTAAATGGAAGTGCCGCCGCGCGGACCGCGCGGGCCGGATTGCAGCACGACGAAGCCGGGCAGGTCGGCGGCTTCGCTGCCGAGGCCGTAGGCGACCCAGGCGCCCATGCCCGGCCGGCCGAAGCGCGGCGAACCGGTGCTAAGGAACACCTTGGCCGGCCCGTGGTTGAAGACGTCGGTGCGAAGCGACTTCACAATGGCCAGGTCGTCGGCGACGCCGGCCAAGTGCGGCAACAGGCTGGAAATCTCGGCGCCCGACGCCCCGTGCCGCGCGAACTTCCGCTTCGAGCCGACGACGTTGGCGTCGGCCTTGATGAAGGCGAACCGCTTCCCCTTGGTGAACGATTCGGGCAGCGGCCGGCCGTGGTACTCGCGCAGTTTGGGCTTGTCGTCGAACAGGTCGATTTGGCTGGGACCGCCGCACATGAACAGAAAGATGACGCGTTTGGCCTTAGGGGCGTGGTGGCCGGCGCGCGGCGCCAGCGGACGGTCGGGGTCGCGCGGGGCGAGGCCCGGCGCGTCGCCGGTGGTCGGTCCGACCGTCGTCGCGCCGAAGGCGGACGGGGCTTCCAGCTCGGCGAGGGCCATCGACCCTAAACCGAGGCCGCACGTCCCGAAAAACTGCCGGCGGGCGGCGGTTTGTTTCAACAGTTCCTCGGCCCGTTGCCGCGGGTCGGCGGATCGGTCGTCCATCGCAAACCTCACTTCCCGTTCGACGCCGTCCCATAGTCCGCGGCGCGAGCAAGTGATTATTATTTCGATCGATACGATGGGGCGAGGATTCAGGAATCCCTTGCACGCGCCGCAGGCTGTGAACGGGCGATGGAGAGTCAGCCGACCGGGAACTCGAAACGGGCGTTGACGCGCATCGCCGCTTCGTGTGGGCAGGCGTTGACGCACGAGGGCACTTGGCCCGGCAGCGAACTGCACAGGTCGCAGACCACCGCCCGCTGCGTGACCAGTTTTTCCTCGACTTCGTCGCGGATGGCGGCGGCGGCGTCCTCCGGATTGAAGGTGCCGATGGTCGCTTCCGCCAAGGCCGACGGCGGCGGCGGCGGCGGCGTCCGCAGTTCGTCCACCCGCACTTCGCACAGCGAGCCTTTTCCGCCGGGCGTGGGAATCACCCGGACCGCCAAGACGTTGCCGCGCGCCTTAAGCAGTCGGCCGGGCGGCACGCCGAAGGCCGCCTTCGCCGCCGGCAGGTCGCGCGGGGCGCCGGCCTCGGCCGTCCCCCACGGCCGCGACTTGTCGGTCCCGTCGCCGCCGGCGCCCGGCGGCTGGTGGTCGCACGGTACGATATACGGAATCGTCCGCGCCTCTTTCTTGGCGATGATGCCGGCGACCTTCTTCTGGTTCACGGCGTCCAGCGGGGCGGTGCCGAGTTCGTAGCCGTTCAGGTAGACCCGCGGCTGCTCGCCGTTGGTGGAAAGTTCCAACTGCAGGCGGACGTCGGCCGTGCGGGCGCGCGGCGGCAGGTCGAACTTCACGCGGAAGAGGACCGGCTCGTCGGGACGAAGTTCGCTGGGCTGTTTGCGGCGTCGGGCCTGGGCGGTGAGTTCCTCGCGGAACTCGACGTCGTACTCGAACGGGCCGACGCCGACCGACCAGTCGGAATCGCGGGCGCCGGCCTCGTGCCAACGGTTGTTGGCCGCCAACGAGCCGCGCAGGTAGCGGACGTCGCGGGTCTCGGTCGGCACGACGCCGATGTCGTGCATCTGAATCGAGCCGTACGGGCAGCTTTCGGCGCAGGCGCCGCAGCCGATGCACCAGTTTTCGATCA
>JBOFFD010000068.1:0-4158 GCA_051648425.1 Planctomycetia bacterium | reverse complement strand
CGGCCGCAACGGCTTCCTCCATATCTCCGACGTCGAGCCGCACTACTTCGAGAGCGCCGACCTCGACCTGTTCCCCAAGGAACTCGACTTCAAGCCGTCGTCCGTTTCCATCGAAGAGGAACCGGCCGACCTGCGCCGCGCCGGCGAAGCCGACGCCGACGACGAACTCGGCGACGCGCCGACCGCCGTCGACGACGAACCGGCCGAACCGCCGCGCCGCGACGGCGGCCGAGCCCGGCGCGACGACCGCGGCCGCAACGAAGGCCGCCGCGACGACCGGGGCCGGGGCCGCGACGACCGCAACCGAGACGATCGGGGTCGCGAAGACCGCGGCCGGGACGACCGGGGCGGACGGTCCGAAAGCCCGCGTTCTGAAGCCCCCCGCTCTGAAGCCCCCCGCTCTGAAGCCCCGCGATCGGAAGCCCCGCGCGTCGAAAGCCCGCGCACCGAAAGCCCGCGCGGCGACGCCGAACCGCCTCGGTCCAGTGAACGCTCCGGTGAACGGTCTGGTGAACGGTCGGAACAGGACGGCGGCCGGCGCGACGATCGCGGCGGCGGCGGCGGCGGCGGCGGCCGGGGTCGCGGTCGCGGCGGCCGAGGCGGTCGTGGCGGTCGCGACGACCGGGGCGGCGGCGGCCGGGGCGGTTCAGGCGACCAGGTCGTCAACGACCTGCCGTCGGACCTGACCAGCCAGGAATCGCTGCCGGACCTCGACGATTATCGGCTCGACCCGGAACTCGTTTCGCAGATCGGCGGCGACCCGTTCGCCGACCGCCCGCGCGGCGACGACCCGGAAGGCGGCGGCGACGACCGTCCGGCGGCCGTCGACGACCGCGGCCCGACCGACGACAGCCCGCGCGAACCGCGGCGCGACGATCGCCGCGGCGGCGGCCGAGGCGGTCGCGACGGCGGCGGCGGCGGTCGAGGACGTGGGCGCGGCGGCCGCGGCGGCGGCGGTCGCGATGAAGGTCGCGGCGGCGACCGACGCCGGGAAACCCCGCCGGCCGAGTTCCAGCCGACCGCCGACTTCGGCGGCGAACCGGAACCCGCGTTCGGCGGCGACCCCGCCGGCCCGGAGGACGACTCCTTCGGCACCGGCCTGCTGGACGAAGAACCGGCCCCCGCCAAACCGTCCGCGTCGGCCCGGAAACGCCCGGCGGAACCGGTCGACGAACCGGCCGACGAACGGCGGGCGGCCCCGGCGGCCGACGACGGCGACGACGGCTTCGGACTCGGCATCCTTGACGAGGGCGACGATCGTCCCCCGGTCCAACGCCAGCCCGGCGCCGAGCGCCGCACCGGTGAAGACGACGAAGAAGAAGGCTTCGGCGGCGGCTTGTTTGAAGACGACGCGCCGCGGTCCTCCAACCGCGACCGCGACGACGAAGACGACGACGGACCGTTCGCCGAAACCGACGACGAAGAACTCGGCTGGGGTTCCGACGATTCGGACGACGAAGATGAAGACGAAGACGAAGACGAAGAGTCGGCCGCCCCGTTCGACGACTTCGGCCCGCGCGACGACGAACCGGTCGGCCGCGACGACGACGGCCCGTACGACGACCGTTCCGGCGACGACCGTTCCGGCGACGAACGCGGCGAAGGCTCGTTCGACGGACCGGAATCGTCGGACCGGGGCGGCGACAAGGGCGGCGACGACGAAGCGGGCGGCCGCCGACGGCGACGCCGTCGGCGTCGCGGCCGTCGCAAGGACGACGACGCGAAGGAAGGCGTGGAGGGGGCGGTCGACGGACCCGAAGGCGAGCTGGAAGGCGACGTTTCGTTCGGCGACGACGAACCGGCGCCGGGCGACGCCCGCGGCAACGAGCGGGGCGACGATCGCGGCAACGACCGCGGCCCGTCGCGCGGCGGCGACCGCAATGACCGCGGCGGCGACCGTGGCAACGACCGCGGTGGACGCGGCCGGGGCCGAGGTCGCGGTCGCAACGAGCCGTCCGCCGAGCGGGGCGGCGAACGCGGCCCGGACCGCGGCGGCGAACGGGGTGGCGAACGCGGCGGCGAGCGCGGTGGCGAACGCGGTTCGCCGCGCGGCGAGCGCACCGGCGAACGTTCCTCGGAACGGACCGGCGAGCGTAGCGATCGCAATGAGCGCGGCGACCGCACGCCGCAGCCGGCGGCGACCGAACGGCCCGCCGCCGAGCGCGTGCCCGCCGACCCGTTCGACTTCGACGACGCCCCCAACGAGGACGACGGCGAAGACGAATTCGAGTCGACGCCCAGCGGCGGCGGCGGCGGCGGCCGGGGTCGCGGCGGTCGCGGCGGCGGCGGGGGAGGCGGGGGCGGCGGCAATCGTCGCCCGCGACAACGCCCGCCCATTCAAGACATCTTCCGTCGCGGCCAGGATGTGGTCGTGCAGGTCATTAAGGAAGGGATCGGCAACAAGGGTCCGACCCTGTCGACCTACATCAGCATTCCGGGCCGGTACCTGGTGCTGATGCCGGGACTCAACCGGGTGGGCGTGTCGCGGAAGATCGTCGACGAAGACGACCGCCGTCGGCTGCGCGACATGGTCGCCGACCTCGACCGGCCGAAGGGTGTGGGTTTCATCGTCCGCACCGCCGGCCTGGAGCGGACGAAGAAGGAGCTTGAAGCCGACCTGGCGTACCTGGTGCGCGTCTGGGACGTGGTGCTGAAACGCATCCACCAACAGAAGGGGCCGGCGGTGATCTATCAAGAAAGCGATATGATCATCCGCACCATCCGCGACGTCTTCTCCAGCGACGTCGACACCATCTGGATCGACGAACCGAGCGCGTTCCAACGCGCCAAGGAATTCCTCGAGATGGTGATGCCGAAGTACGTCGGCCGACTGAAGCTGTACGAGCAGCCTGAACCGTTGTTCCACCACTTCAAGATCGAGTCGGAGATCGACAAGATCCAGAAGCGGACCGTGCCGCTGCCCGCGGGCGGTTCGATCGTCATCGACCAGACCGAAGCCCTGGTGGCCATCGACGTCAACAGCGGCAACTTCCGGGCGGACGACAACGCCGAGGAAACCGCCTACCAGATGAACATGGCCGCCGCCAAGGAAATCGCCCGGCAGCTTCGCCTGCGCGACCTGGGCGGGGTGATCGTCAACGACTTCATCGACATGCGCGACGAACGCCACCGCCGATCGGTGGAAGGCGCTCTGCGCGACGCCATGAAGCGCGACCGCGCCCGCACGAAGGTGCTGCGCATGTCGCAGTTCGGCATGATCGAAATGACCCGTCAGCGGATTCGGCCGTCGCTGCGCCGCAGCCTGTACCGCGAATGTTCGCGGTGCAAGGGGACCGGCCAGGTGAAGACGGTGGAATCAGTCGCCATCGACTGCATCCGCCTGCTCATGCTCGTCTGCACCCACAAGCGGGTCGAGCAAGCGGTGCTGGAATGCGACGGCGAGGTCGCCGGCTACCTGCAGAACCTGAAACGGCGGGAGTTGGCGGAAGTCGAAACCCGCTGCGAGGTGAAAATCACGGTGCGGGCGCGCGAGTTCCAGTCGCCGGAAGACGTCGAACTGTTCTGCTTCGACGAAATGAACGACCCGGTCGACCCGATGAACACGCGCCCGGACGGCCACAACCGGGGCGACAACCGGGGCGACGGAAATCGCTCGGAGGGACGCCGGTCCGACGGCCCCCGTCGCGGCCGCTGACTCCAACCGGCGAACTCCGTTCGCTGTCTGATTGTTCCAGCGCTAAGCAATCGCGGCCCTAGGGCCGCTCCTATCTTCGACTTGCGGTGAACCCGCCGCCGAAAAAAAACTTTCGGCGGCGGGTTTTCTTATTGGCGGACTTGTACACGATACTGCACTCGTACTGTCGTCGATGCGATCTCACGCTTCGGATCGCCGTCGATTCGTCGATCCGCTCCGTCGATCACCGCGACGAAGTTTTGAATCGACGAAAGGTTTTCCAACGAACGATTGCTCGGTTGCCGTGCAGCCGACATCAAGGCCCTGACGCCACCGTCCGTCTTACGTCGCCGCACTTTTCCAGAATGTCGGCAGGCGAAGACTCTACCTTCATAAGCGAGTAGCCATGACCTTCGACAGCCATCCGGAAGACTGCGCCCGCCTTCTTCGCGCCATCGCCGACCCCGAACGTCTGCGAATCATCCAGTGCCTTCGCGAGGGGCCGCGCAACGTCAGCGAAGTTT